>JAYTPS010000295.1:0-7921 GCA_043747155.1 Flavobacterium sp.
CTAAAACACAAAAACCATTGCAAAATGTGATTACTTCAATCCAAAACACAAATCAAACACAGTTAACCGATGCTTCAGGGAATTTTATTTTTAAAGATGCGCCTGTAGGAAGTCAATTATTACAAGTTAAAAGTTCTGGTTACAAAACTCAATTAATTACAATTGATGTTGAGTTAGGCAAAATTCTAGAATTGGGAATTGTTGTTCTAGAGGAAGACATTACCGAAGAGCAACAACTGAGTTTAATTACCATTACCGAAAATGATTTAGGTGATGACAATAGTGGTTCAGAAAGTACTGCTGGATTATTGCAAGCTTCAAGAGATGCTTTTCAACAAGCGGCAGCATTTAATTGGGGACAAGCAAGATTTAGAATTAGAGGTCTTGATAATGAATATGGAACAACCATGATAAATGGTGTTGTAATGAACAAGATATATGATGGTAGACCACAATGGGGAAATTGGGGTGGATTGAATGATGCAACAAGAAATCAAGAATTTACAACAGGTTCTGCTCCATCAGATTATACATTTGGTGGAATTTTAGGAACACAAGAAATAAATACTAGAGCTTCAATTTATAGAAAAGGATCTAGAGTTTCTTTTTCTTCGACTAACACTAATTATAGTTGGAGAACAATGGGAACTCATGCTTCTGGAATGGATTCAGATGGTTGGGCATTTGTAATTTCTGGAGGTAGAAGATGGGCACAAGAAGGTTATTTTGAAGGAACAGATTATTCGGCAAATTCATTGTTTGGCAGTGTTGAAAAGAAATTTAACGAAAAACATTCATTAAACTTTACTTCAATTTTTGCACAAAACAGAAGAGGGAAAAACTCTCCTAATACTGCAGAAGTATCAAGACTTGCTGGAATTAAATATAACTCTTATTGGGGTTGGCAAGATGGTAAAAAAAGAAATTCTAGAGATAAAGATGTTGAAGAACCAATTAATATGTTAACTCATTACTGGAAAATGAGTGATAAAACTAATTTAAACACAACTATTTCTTATCAAGTAGGTCAAATTGCAAATACTAGACTTGATAATCAAGGTGCTGACAGTCCTGATCCTACATATTATAGAAATCTTCCAAGTTTTTATACATCGGCTTATAATCCTGATGATTATACTGATTTTCAAGGTGACGACGCAGCAAATATTGCTAATGGAATCAATGCAACTTCAAATTTTCTTGCTAACAGACAAGTAAATTGGAATCAAATTTATCAAACCAACACTACATCTGATGGACACAGTGCTTATATTTTGTATGAGGATAGAACTGATGATAAAGTGTGGATTGCAAATTCTTATATAAACTCTCAATTAGCAGATAATATAAATGTTAATGCTGGTGTTACTTTTAGAAAATTAAAATCACATAACTTTCAAAATTTATTGGATTTATTAGGTGGTCAATATTATGAAGATTACGATAATTTTCAAGTTGGCTCAGAGCAGGAATCTGATTTAAATAATCCGAATAGAATAGTTGGTGTTGGAGATACGTTTGGTTATAATTATAATTTATTAGCCAATACTGTTGATGCTTTTACTCAATTTAAATTTACTTATAAGAAAGTTGACTTTTATTTAGCACAATCATATACTAGAACTCAATATCAAAGAGAAGGTTTATATAGAAATGGATTGTATCCAACAAATTCTTTTGGAAAAAGCACCAAATATATTTATGACAATTTTGGATTTAAAGGAGGTTTAACATACAAAATTACAGGAAAACAATATTTATCTTTTAATGGAGTTTACATGACTAAAGCGCCAGCTTTGAGAAATGTCTTTCCAAATGCACGTATTAACGATAACTCAGTTGATGGACTAGAATCAGAAAACGTAACTAGCTTGGATGCTGGATATATAATAAGAACACCAAAATTTAAATCAAGATTAACTGCTTTTTATTCGAACATTAAAAATGCTACTGAAACATCATTTTATTTTGGAGAAGGAATTTTTGGTGATGATGGTGGAGATGGTGGAGATGCATTTGTTGCTGAAACAGTTTCTAATATTGAAAAACAAAATATTGGTTTAGAATTGGGAATGGAGTATCAAGTTACTTCAACAATTAAATTAACTGCAACTAGTGCTTATGGCGAATATACTTATAATAACAATCCTAATGTTGTATTAAATAACGATAATAATGCAAGTCCTACTAATACTAATCCTGTTACAGATTTTGGAACAGCAAAACTAAAAGGTTATAGACTACCTGGTGGACCACAAACTGCAGCGTCATTTGGTGTAGAGTATAGAGATCCTAAATTTTGGTGGATTGGTGCTAATGCAAATTATCTTGCTAATAATTATTTAGATATTTCTTCGTTATTAAGAACAGATAATTTCTTTAAAAACCCATTAGATTTAGAAGGATTACCTTTCCCAGAAGCAACAGATGAAAGAGCGAGAGAATTATTGAAACAAGAAAAGTTTGATGATTTTATGCTTGTAAACTTAACTGGTGGAAAATCTTGGAAAATTAAGAGCACAACATTTGGACTTTTTGCTACAGTAAACAATGTTCTTGACGTAACTTACAAAACTGGTGGATTTGAACAAACAAGAAATGCTAACTTTAGAGAAGTAAATCAAGATGTTTCAAGCGGAACACCTGCATTTGCTCCAAAATATTTTTACGGATATGGTAGAACATATTTCGTAAACCTTTATATTAATTTTTAAAAATATACAGCTATGAAAACAATTAAATTATTTGCAATTGCATCATTTTTAGTATCTCTTACTGGTTGTTCTCCTGAGAATGATATTAAAAATTCAGACTTAACACCTTATTCTTTTTATGAAGAATTTTTAAGTGTAACCGAAGCTACCGAAGGTCAACCACTTGATATTGCAGGATGGACAAACTTTGCAGAAGCAGGTACAAAAAAATGGGAGCAAGGTTATTATAGTGGTACAAAATATGCTTTATTTACTGCATATGAACCAATTGTTGGTGATCGAGAGCTTTTAAATATTGGTTGGATAATTTCGCCAGCAATAAATATGGATAACTTTAACAACGAAAAATTAGTTTTTGATGTTGCACAAGCATATGTTTCATCAGCAACAAATTCTCTTGATTTATTAATTTCTACAAATTATGATGGTACAAATGTAACCGCTGCAACTTGGACTTCTATACCGTATACGAAGCCAGCTCTAAATTTTGATACAAATTTTGATTTTTTTAGTTCTGGAAAAATTGATTTGTCTTCCTATACAGGTAATATTTATATAGCATTTAAATATAAAGGTTCTGGAGTTAACACTTCTTTAGACGGTACATACCAAGTTGACAATATTAGAATTTTTAACGAAAAATAATATATCGTATTATGAAAAATATAATTTTTAAAACAGCATTTGTATTATTTATTTCAATTGGGTTTTTCTCTAGTTGTATAAACGATGATACCTATGAAGTGCCAGCACAAACTTTGGTTACTTACGAATTAACTCCAACAACTACAGTTGAAGCAATAGATGTAGCTGCTAATTTAGCTTTACCAACACTAAATCCAGTTGTTCAGTATACTTCTGATGATATTATCGAAGCTTATGTAACTTCAAGTGATGAAAAAGGTACATTTTACAAATCAATTTCTTTTCAAACAATTCCAACCGATGGTTCAGCTCCAACTGGTTTTAGTGTGCTTGTAAATGCAACTACTCTTTATGGAAAAGGTTTTACTCCCGGAAGAAAAGTATACATTAAACTTAACGGTTTGTATACTGCAATCGTTTATGGATCGTTACAAATTGGTTCGCTTTTTGAAGGAACAATAGGAAGAATTTCAGAATTTGAATGGCAAGATCATTTATTTCCATCTGCAACAATTGTAGATGAAGATTCATTTGTAAGAACATTAACATTAGCTGATGCATATACAGATAACAACCAAAACACTTTGATTGATTTGAGTACAGTGCAATTTTCTGAATCATCAATAAATAGAACTTACTATGATGTAGATTCTGGTGGTGGTGCAACTAATCATACCCTTATTTCATCAACTGGAGGTTCTGCCCAAGTTATTCGTTTTAGTAGCTTTGCTCCATTTACAGGAAATCAAGTTCCGTCTGAAAGTGGAAAAATTAGAGGTGTTTTATCAAAATATGATACTGATTTTCAGTTCATTGTAAGATACGAAAGTGATATTAGGTTAACTATGGACCGTTTTGATGTTTCTCCTCCAGTAGTTGGTGGTGCATTAGTCTATACTGGTACATTAACTGAACCTTTTACATCATATCCTAACAATACTTCATCGTTTCCTAAATATATAAATGATGCGGCAGTTGGAAGTAGATATTGGCAAGTAAAAACGTTTAGTGGTAATAAATATATCCAAATGACTTCATTTGGTGGAACTCCAGAGGTAAATAGAGCATTATTTATTATTCCTGTTGATTTTACTGCAGCTAATAATTTTTCATTTAAAACTAAATCTGGTTTTGATAATGGATCACCTTTAAAAGTATATTATTCAACAAATTATGTTCCGGGTTCTAATATTAATACTGCTACATTAATTGACATTACTTCTAGTTTTTCAATACCAAATGGACCAGCAACAGGATATCCAACACCATTTTCAAATAGTGGTGTATATGCTATTCCAACTTCATTAACCGGAAATGGATATTTTATTTTTGAGTATTCAGGAAATGGTAATGGTGGTGTTACAACAACAATGCAAATTGAAGATTTATTAATTAATTAATATTTCAAAATCATATATTTTAAAAAGAGTTTCAACTATTTGAAACTCTTTTTTTTATTGAAAAATTGTTTTGAAAAATTATTTAAACAAACTAAGTCGAATAAAAATAAATATCTTTGCAAAAAAAATATGACTCCAAAACATCCTATAGAATCATTAACGATTTTAACTGATTTAGTGTTGCCAAGCGAAACCAATCCTTTAAATAATCTTTTTGGTGGCGAATTGCTTGCTAGAATGGATAGAGCAGCAAGTATTGCAGCTCGAAGACATTCACGAAGAATTACAGTTACAGCATCGGTTAATCATGTGGCTTTTAATCGCTCAATTCCTTTGGGAAGTGTTGTTACTGTAGAGGCAAAAGTTTCGAGAGCATTTACTACTTCTATGGAGATTTTTTTAGATGTTTGGATAGAAGATAGAGAATCTGGTATAAGAACTAAAGCAAATGAAGCAATTTATACTTTTGTAGCTGTTGACGAAACTGGAACTCCAATTAAAGTTCCCGAACTAGTTCCTGAAACTGATGAGGAAAAATCAAGATTTGAAGCAGCTTTAAGAAGAAAACAGCTTAGTTTGGTTTTGGCAGGAAAAATGAATCCGCATGATGCTACCGAGTTAAAAGCATTATTTTTATAGAAAAAATAATTTGTTTATCTACTTAACCATTGTGCTGGATTAACGTCAGTTGAGTTTTGTGTTATTATAAACTTTAAAATGGTTTTTCCTTCGCCGTTGGTTCTAATTTTTCCTAAATTTTGTTTTATAGAAACTTTGTCTCCAGCACTTACATTTACAGAACTTAAGTTTTGATATACTGTAAAATGATCTCCGTGTCTAATAAAAACCATTTTATTAATTGGCGATGTTATGACTACTTTAGTTACTTCTCCACCAAAAACAGCTCTTGCATTTGCGCCAGATTCGGTAGTAATTTCCAATCCACTGTTGTGTATTACTAAAGATTTATAAACTGGATGCGACTGATTTCCATATCCTAAAGTTATAACTCCTTTTTCAACTGGCCAAGGTAAACTTCCTTTGTTGGCTTTAAAATTGTCTGATATTATTTTTTCAGTAGGTGTTAAAACAATTTTTGTTGATGATTCTATAGCTTTTATTTCAGCAGCAGTAGTAGTTTTAGGATTGGCTTTAGCTTTAGCAGCAGCAGCTTTTCTATTGGCTTCAGCAATTGCATCACGTATTAATTTATTAATTTGTGCATCAATTTTTTTAGTTTCTTGTTGTTTTTTCTTGATTTCTCCTGCAATTTGTTTTTTGCTTTTATTTAAACTGTTGGCAATTTTTTCTTGTTCTAATTTTTCTTTTACAAGATCTTGTTTTTGTTTTTCTTGTTCTGCTATTAATTTAACTTTTTCAGTTTTTTGACCCGAAAGTTTTGCGTTATGATCATCAAGTCGAATGTTTTTATCCTGTATTTCTTCGCCTTGCATTTTTCTGTAACTAGAATATTGCTTCATGTACTGAAGACGTTTATATGCTTGCAAGAAATTTTCTGACGATAATAAAAACATTGCACGACTTTGTGTTGATCTACTTTTATACGATTTTACAATCATCTCAGCATAATCTTCTTTAAGTTCTTTTAAGTCTTTTTTAAGTTTGTTTATCTTAACTTGATTAACATACATATCATTACTTAATAACTTAGTTTGTTTTTCAGTAGTAGAAATAAGTTTTTCTTTTAATCCTATTTTTTCTTTTTGAAGTGTTAATAGGTTAACTACTGATTTTTCTTTTTTTCGAACATCTTGAAGCATCATTTCTTTTTCTCTAATTTCTGCTTGAATTTTAGCTTTCTTTTGCTCAAGTTCTTCTTGAGTTTGTTGGCTCCAAGAAAATGAAGTTAGTAAAACTAAAAGTAATGTAAATAGTGCTTTTTGCATATTTATTAAATCTTATCTATATAAATTCTATCATAACCATCTGGAACACTGTAAGGAAATGTAAATTCTTCGTTAAACGAAACGTTTTTATAATCAATTCCTATAGTTGTTTTTCCTTTGTTATGATTGGCTTCAATGTTAAAATTCAAAGGTACTATCTTATTGGATAGTTTTTGATAATCTGGATAACTTATTTGTAACTTTCTGTCTTGAAGCGGTTGACTAATTTCTTGCTTCTTTAACAAAAAATTTTCGGCTTCAAAAAAGTAAGTTTTTTTAATGTTGTTATCGTTTAAGTCATCCAATTTATATAATTTTTCTATAATTGAAGAAGTGTATTTGGACTTATTTAAATCGTCTAAAGCTTGTCCTGTTAATAAGTTTTGCACCTTATTAAAATCTAAATCTGTACCAAGCCACTGACTTAATGATGAATAATCGCCTTCAAAGTATTTTCCGTTTATTTTGTCATAATACTGAACAGATGTTGGTGTTATCAAAGCTTTTGCCATTGTTATACCTAAAAAACGTATGCTTACCAATATTTTTTCGTCTTTCTTTATTTTAATTTCGGCTGTTACATTTTGGGTGTTTTTTTCATCTTCATATCTTGCACTAGCTTTAATATATAATGTAGAAAAATCAATTTTATTGTTGTAATGACTTTTAATTATTTTTTCAGATTCTATTATATTGGTAGCATTTTTCTCGGCTAAAACAGCTTTGGTCTTGCATGAAACCATTAATATCACTAGTAGAAATGCTAGTAGTTTTTTCATTTTATTGTTTTTGTTTTTTAAGCAATTCATTAGCTTTTGAGAAATAGCTTTCTTTCTTTTTCATGTCGCCCAATCCGTTGAAAGCTTCTCCAAGTTGTATATTAAAATTTATTTCTAAAGCTGCATCATTAACAATAAAATCTATTCCTGACTCTAATGCGTCTTTAGCTTTCTTATAGTTTTTTAATTGATTTTGTGCTAATCCGTTGTAATAATATAATTGTGGCTGAGTTGGAAATAATTGCATTTGATCTTCAGAAACTTTGGCTAACTTTTCAAATTGAGCAATTTCAGTATAGCATTGCAATAACAATAAGATAGTTTCCATATCATCTTGAGTAGTTTTTAAATGTATTTCATAATATTTTGAAGCATTCAACCAATCTTTTTTGTTTTGATAAAACTTACCTATTTCTTTGGCAACTTTTACTTCTTTATCGTTATCGAAATAGCCAATTGCTTTTTCTAAATCTTTT
>JAYTPS010000296.1:0-5036 GCA_043747155.1 Flavobacterium sp.
TCAGCTGCTTTGCTATACAATCTTAATATTTTGATATTTTAATTGTTTTCATTTTTTTTACTTGTATTAATACCAAAAGGTAAATAAAGCGGACAAAAACTAATAAAACTTGTTAAGGCAAAAATAATGGCAAAAACTCCTAAAACTATGGCAAGAGTTCCGCTTATAATATTCATGAAATATAGAACTGCAATAAGTATAGCTATAATAATTCGAATCATTTTATCTGTTGAACCCATATTTTTTTTCATAATCAAATATTTAAATGTAATTCATTAAAGTTAGTGAATTTAATAAAACAATCAAATTTATATGCAATAACATGTAGTTATAGTAATTAGATAGTTAAAAAAAAATACATATGTCTTCTAAATTGCCATTGATGACAATAGGAACATAGTAAAGTATAGTAGAATAAAAATGCTTCAACACTAAACTATTCCGTAATTTTGCACCACAACAAGCACCAAACAACTACTATGAACCCAACCTTTTCTGACAGTAAACAAATTAGAACCGTAGCCACTTTTTCGGAATTGATCACTACCGATTTTAAAGGAGCAACGAATGCCTTATGCTGGTACCGAAATTTGGAAGGCGATTTTGCAGCACTTGTAGCGCAACTGCAATTGAAAGAAAATAGCACCGAAGTTACTCCCAATGACCTGTTGGCACTCCAACTTTCCGAGCAAGGGAATAGCGCTAGGGAAATCATCTTAAATGATTTACAAGTATTAACCGATTTTGGAGCGGCACCCGTGCTTAATCTGATTAAATGTTACGAACGCGATACCGAATTTGATTACATTGCAACCGATGTGTATTCCTTTCATGTAGACCGTTCGCCCATAGCCACCGATACTTTTTTATGTACCTATCACGGAGCAGCAAGTGAGTGTATTGCCAATGACCAAGCCGTTCAAAAAGTGCTGATTCCCGAAATTCGAGCACAACTGAAAACGCTTCACAGCGGTCCAGCAGCCGAGTTTGAAGACTTTTTAAAAGAGCATTATTTCGATTTGCATTATCAGGCACAACCCAATGCAATGCCTACTAATTTAGGAGTAGGGCATCTGTGGCGCTTGGCGGTAGACCATCCCACCCAACAGGTCTTGCCTTGTATTCACAGAGCACCCATAGAAAAGGAGGGAGAATATCGGTTGTTGTTGATTTGTTAAATAACCTATATAACCCTATTTTTATACAATCATTGAAGGCAGTATGACAAACGAGCAAGTAAAGAATACCTACATAAAATGTTTCACCAAATTAAATAGAGCAACCAATAATGGAATAAAGGCACCACACAAGCCAATTTTACTGTTGTCAATTTTGCAGTTGATTAGAAAAGGCGAAATCACTTCCAATAGAATATTCATTACTCCTGAATTAGTGTTGGCTTTCAAAAGCAATTGGAACACCTTAGTCACCACCAATAATATCTGCACATTTGCTTTACCATTCTTTCATTTAAAAAGCGAACCTTTTTGGCATTTGACTTATTTAAGAAGTGGTATAGGAACTTTAAAAAGTATCAGTACATTAAAAAGTTTAAACGACAATATTGCCTTTGCCGAAATCGACCAACCTCTTTTTCTCTTAATTACAGATACTGTTACAAATACCTTATTAGAAAACATTCTTTTAGAAAATTATTTTCCATCAACTAGTGCATCTTATTTAAAGGAAGCATCCGATTTACAATATACTTTAGAGTTAGAAATAAAAAATCAAATAGTAAACGATACCAAAGAAGAATACCAAACCAAGATGCAATTGCTTGAAGAAGTATTAACCGAAGAAGAAATTCAAGAAGAGCGTTTCATTAGAGGTGGTATATTTAAGAAAGAAATCCCTCGAATTTACAACCACCAATGTTGCATTTCTGGAATGAAGATTCAAACCACAATTAATGCCCAAATGGTAGATGCTTGTCATATCATTCCATTCAGTAGTTCAAATGATGACACAATTTCTAATGGCATTTGTTTATCTCCCAATTTACACCGAGCTTTTGATAGAGGATTACTCACATTAAATGAGGATTACATTGTTAGAATATCACCATCAGTAAGCGAATCAAGCAGCCCATATGGTATTACCCAATTTGCAGGAAAACACATTGACTTACCACAAGAAGTTAAATTGTATCCTTCAACTCAAAATTTAAATTGGCACAGGAAAGAATGTTTTGTGTTTTAAAAATATTTGAAATTATCCTACAGACATTTTAGCAGAATCTTTCCACAAATAATTAGGGATTGGCTCATTAAGTTCCCATTTTATACTCATTGGTTTTGAACCCTCTGTTTCCCTAAAATTACCTTCACCAATAAAAACATAACCGATTGTATTTCCATTTTCATCATTTGCCTTTTCTCTAACAAAAAGCAATATTTTTTTATCGTTCTTAACATGATTTATATATGATAATCCTTTTGTTGTATCTGGTCCGTAAGCATTGTGGGATTGCCAATGAAATAAAGTTTCACTTATTGCATAATCGTCATACATAGTTGTTGGAGAAAAATTCTCTTCTGATTTAATTAGATTGATAAAAAGTATTTCTGTATTTAAACTTTTATTTTCAGCTGCACCTTCTCTATTTGATGATTTTTTATCAAAAGTACTTAACCCAAAAGCTACTAAAATTTGATCTCTTGTGTAACGAGCATGTAATTTCAAAGGTTGACTAAAGGGTAGTTTAATATCAATTTCTTTAAAACCAATTTTATCAATCAATATTTCTAAAACTGCTATTATTTCTTTAACTAGAGCTTTGTTCTTCCCAATTTGAACTATACTTTTTTCCAAAGAATCGAAACCTCCTGCATTCTGCCATACATCGTAATGCAACATCAACAACATGGTTTTTTGATTTTCATCAAAATCATTTATTCTAATATTAAATCCTTGTTTTGCAATCATTAAAATGAAATTGAAATAACTTGTAGAATTGGTTGATAACCATTTATTACAAATAGCCGAATATATTTGCTTTTCATTTATGTTTTCAAAATCATCAGTTACTCCAGCTCTTTGACATAATCTTGACCAACTATCTTTTTTGTAAATTGTTTCAATTGAAATATGATTTAACACTATGAAATTATTTAGTGATAATGGTAACGTTGTTTGATGTTGAAAATTTCTAATCTTTGTTATCAATTGATTTACATTCAATGATGTAGCTCTTTTAATATTTTCAAGAATAGTCTCTTTCGCTTTCTTTTCTAAAATAATTGAACATCCTAATGGTAAATGAGGAAAATCATCTTCAATTTCTTTTTGAACTGATGTTGTTGTTTTTCCTATTAAGGCTCTAAATTTACTTTCAAAATCATATTCAGGTCTTGAATTGCCAACAAAATCTAAAACGGTCAAACAATCTTTTCCTTCAGCTAATCTTAATCCACGTCCTAATTGTTGAAGAAAAACCGTTAAACTTTCGGTTGGCCTTAAAAACAATACTGTATCAATTTCTGGAATATCGACACCTTCATTAAAAATATCAACTACAAACAAATAATTAAATTCTTTTTTCTTGAATTGTGCTCTAATTCTGTCTCTTTCCGTAGAATTTTTACTCGTCAAACATTCGGCTTTTAAACCTGCTAAATTGAATTTCTCTGTCATGAAAACAGCATGCTCAACTGTAACACAAAATCCTATTGCTCTAACATCATTTAAATCGGTAGTATATTTTTCAAGATTTGAAATTATTTGTCCTACACGAACATCATTTTTTGTATATAAACTCGTCAATTCACTTGCAACATATTTTCCTTTTTCCCATTTAACATTGGTTAAATCAATGCTATCTGTAATTCCAAAATATTGAAATGGGCTTAATAATTTTTTATTTAATGCTTCCGGCAATCTAATCTCAGCAGCAATTCGATTACAAAAATCCTCCAATATATCTTCACCATCCATCCTTTCAGGAGTCGCGGTTAATCCTAATAGAACTTTTGGTTTAAAATAGTTTACAATAGGTCTATACGTTGATGCAGAGATGTGGTGTACTTCATCAACTATTATAAAATCGTAATAATCTGGGGAAAGTTTGATGTCTTTAAGTCGATTATTTAAAGTTTGAACCGAAGCAAAAACATATTCATTTGAGTTTGGCTCTAATCCATCAACCCATAAATCACCAAAATTATTGTCTTTTAAAATTCCTTGAAAAGTTGCTTTTGCTTGTTGTAAAATTTCTTTTCTATGAGCAACAAAAAGTAACTTTGATGATTGATTATTGTTTCTATAATTTTTATAATCAAACGCAGAAATAACTGTTTTTCCTGTTCCTGTTGCGGCAACTAAAAGATTTCTATATCTATTATGAACTGATCTTTCAACTTCTAATTTTTCCAATATTTCACTCTGATAATGAAATGGTTTTAAATCAAAATAAGATGTTGTAAAAGTATATTCTTTAGAAAGTTTTCCTTGTTTTAAAGCTTCAACTAACTTTACAGAATGAATATTTTTATCATATAATTCAAATTCTGAATTTTGCCAATAAGCTTCAAAAGTTTTCTTGAATTTATCAATAATATGACCAACTTCTTTGGTTGTTATTTTTAAATTCCATTCTAATCCATCTGTTAATGCTGAACGAGAAAAATTTGATGAACCAATATATCCAGTATGAAAACCTGTTTTTCTTTGAAATAAATAAGCTTTTGCATGCAATCTTTCATTTCCTGTATTATAAGAAACTTTAACTTCAGTGTTTTTTAATGAAGATAAAAATTCAACTGCTTTTGCATCAGTTGCACCAATATATGTAGTTGTAATAACTCTTAGTTTTCCTCCTCTATCAGTAAATTCTTTTAACTCTCGTTCAAGAATTCGAATTCCTTTCCATTTAATGAAAGAAACTAATAGGTCAATTTCATCAGATGATAAAATTTCTTTTCTCAACTCACTTTCTAAAGTTGTTCCTGAATTACCACCTGTAAATAATTCACTATGAATTAATCTAGTGTAAGGTGTAATTTCATTTAAATGGAAATCTAAATCTGTAAAATGTG
>JAYTPS010000297.1:0-7063 GCA_043747155.1 Flavobacterium sp.
CTTTTCGCCAGCAACATATACTGTTTCACAAGGTGCTTTTAATATTACTTATCAATAAAAACAAATTAATTATATTAAAATCCGTCTAAACTTTTGGCGGATTTTTTTTTATGATAACATTCAAAGATTAATAAAACACATCGACAAACGACATGTCTATTCTATTTAATGGCGTTTATAGTGCAATACATCGATTTTTATTTCTTCATTGTTATCTAAGAAGTATATTTGCATAAATTTTTAATTACAAATTGACTTATAATAAACCATGTCAAATCACAAAATAATCGCCTTAGATAATTTGTCACTTCAAGAATTTGATTCTGAAGCCGAATTAATTCCGCTTTTAACGCCAGAAGACGAAGAAGAAATGGCTAATGAAGAATTGCCTTCAACATTACCAATTTTACCATTACGAAATACCGTTTTATTTCCAGGTGTTGTAATTCCAATTACTGCTGGAAGAGATAAATCGATAAAACTTATTAATGAAGCAAACGCAGGAAATAAAATTATTGGAGTCGTTGCTCAAAGAAATGAAGAAGATGAAGATCCAACTAAAAATGATATACATCAAGTAGGAACTGTAGCAAGAATTTTGCGCGTTCTTAAAATGCCTGACGGAAACGTAACTGTAATTCTTCAAGGTAAGAAACGTTTCGAAATTGATGCTGTAATTTCTGAAAAACCATACATAAAAGCAACTGTAAAAGAAGTGTCCGAAAAAAGACCAGGAAAGCATGATTCCGAATTCACAACTATTGTTGAATCTATTAAAGAGTTGGCTATTCAAATAATAAAAGAGAGTCCAAATATTCCAACCGAAGCTACTTTTGCAATTAAAAATATTGAAAGTCAATCGTTTTTAATAAATTTTGTTTCATCTAACATGAATCTTTCAGTTGAAGAAAAACAAAATTTGTTAGTAATGAATGTTCTAAAAGAACGTGCTCTTGAAACATTGCGTTACATGAATGTTGAATTGCAAAAATTAGAACTTAAAAACGATATACAATCTAAAGTTAGATTTGATCTAGACCAACAACAACGTGAATATTTCTTGCATCAGCAAATGAAAACCATTCAAGAAGAATTGGGAGGAGTTTCTAATGAACAAGAGTTTGAAGAAATGAGAGTTCGTGCCAAAACCAAAAAATGGGACGAAAAAACAAGTAAGCATTTTGAAAAAGAATTTTCTAAAATGCAACGAATGAATCCGCAAGCACCAGATTTTGGTATTCAAAGAAACTATCTTGATTTATTTTTAGAATTGCCATGGAATAAATTTTCTAAAGACAATTTTGATTTAAAAAATGCTCAAAAAGTTTTAGATAGAGACCATTTTGGTTTAGAAGATGTTAAAAAAAGAATGATTGAACATTTGGCAGTTTTAAAATTGCGAAATGACATGAAATCACCAATAATTTGTTTAACTGGACCTCCAGGTGTTGGAAAAACTTCTATAGGAAAATCAGTTGCCGAAGCATTGGGAAGAGAGTATGTTAGAATTTCTCTTGGCGGATTGCGTGACGAAGCCGAAATTCGTGGGCACCGAAAAACATATATTGGTGCAATGCCAGGAAGAATTATTCAAAGTATAAAAAAAGCTCAAACATCAAATCCAGTTTTTATATTAGATGAAATTGATAAGCTTTCTATTAGCAATCAAGGCGATCCTTCATCAGCATTATTAGAGGTTTTAGATCCAGAACAAAATAATTCATTTTATGATAATTTTCTAGAAATGGGTTACGATTTGTCTAAAGTCATGTTTATTGCAACTTCCAATACAATGTCTACCATTCAACCTGCTTTAAAAGATAGAATGGAAGTTATAAAAATGAGTGGTTATACAACAGAAGAAAAAGTTGAAATTGCTAGACAACATTTATTTCCAAAACAATTAAAAGAACACGGATTAACTGCCAAAGATTTAACTATTGGAAAAAAACAATTTGAAAAAATTGTTGAAGGATATACTCGCGAATCTGGAGTTAGAAGTTTAGAGCAAAAAATTGCTCAAGTAATAAGAAATGCTGCAAAATCGGTAGCAATGGAAGAAGAATATAACAAGAAAGTTAGCGATAATGATATCGTAAAAGTTCTTGGTGCACCCAAATTAGAACGTGACAAAGCCGAAGGAAATGAGGTTGCTGGCGTTGTTACAGGATTAGCTTGGACATCAGTTGGTGGAGATATTTTATTTATTGAATCACTGATTTCCAAAGGAAAAGGAATACTTACCTTAACTGGAAATTTAGGTGTTGTTATGAAAGAATCAGCAACAATTGCTTTAGAATATATTAAATCAAACGCTGAGCAATTTGGATTAGATCAAGATGTTTTAACTAAATATAACATTCATCTTCATGTTCCAGAAGGAGCAACTCCTAAAGACGGACCAAGTGCTGGAATTGCAATGTTAACTTCGTTGGTGTCTTTGTTAACACAACAAAAAATTAAAAAAGGAATTGCAATGACTGGCGAAATTACACTTCGCGGAAAAGTATTGCCAGTTGGCGGAATTAAAGAAAAAATTCTTGCTGCTAAAAGAGCTAACATAAAAGAAATTATACTTTGCCAAGACAATAAAAGTGATATTGATGAAATAAAATCAGAATATCTTGATGGTTTAACCTTTCATTATGTCAAAGAAATGAGTGAAGTTATTGCCCTAGCTGTAACAAAGCTAAAGGTAAAAAACGCAAAAGTATTAGTTTAGCATCTAAATTAGTTTATAATAAAGGTATGAGAAATAACAACTCATGCCTTTTTATTTTCATTTTCATCCTAACTATAAAAATAATATCTTCGCATTTCCGTTATAGATTGAGGAATTGCTATTTTTTGTATGTTAAAAAGACTATTTATCGTCAGTTTGATGCTATTTTGCGCTGTAAATTACAGCCAAATTGGAGGTAAATCAGTATATCAATTTCTAAACTTAGTTACATCGCCAAGACAAGCTGCTTTAGGAGGAAAAACAATTACAATTTATGATAACGATGTAAACCAAGTGCATTTTAATCCGGCAACGATTAACGAAAGTATGGATGGCAATTTAGCAGTAAACTACGGAAGCTATTTTGGTGAAGTTACATATGGTACTGCAGCTTATGCTTATACCTACGACAAACACGTTCAAACATTTCATGCGGGTGTAAATTATGTAAATTATGGAAAACTAGATGGTTATGATGAAAATGGTCAGCCAACATCATCATTTACTGGAAGCGAAATTGCACTTTCAGTTGGGTATGCCTATAATGTTCCTTTTACTGAATTTTATTTTGGTGCAAATGCTAAATTAATTTCATCAACACTAGAAAGTTATAATTCCTTTGGCGGTGCAGTTGATCTTGGCGGATTATTTATAGATGTTAGTAATGATGTAAATTGGGCACTAGTTATTAGAAATATTGGTACTCAAGTTACAACCTATGCAGGAACTCAAGAAAAATTACCTTTAGAAGTTTTAATTGGAGTTTCTCAAGAAGTTGAAAATGTCCCAATTAGATGGCATTTAACATTAGAAAACATGCAACAGTGGAATATTGCATTTTCAAATCCTAACAGAGCAATTGGTAGTATTGACGGAAATGCAACACCTGAAAAAGTTGGATTTATTAACAATGCCTTACGTCATGTTGTTGTTGGTGCAGAATTATTTCCTAAAAAAGGATTTAATTTAAGACTAGGTTATAATTTTAGAAGAGCTGAAGAGTTAAGAGTTTTAGAACAAAGAAATTTTTCGGGTTTATCAATTGGTTTTGGATTGAAAATGGGAAAAATGAAATTTAATTACTCTTATTCTAGGTATACATTAGCTGCAAATACAAGTTTATTCGGATTAACAATTAATTTCTCTGATGACAGATATGAAAAATAAAAACTTTACTAAATAATTTTATTTTGAAAAAGATAACAATAGCAATCGACGGATATTCATCTACCGGAAAAAGCACCTTGGCGAAGCAATTGGCTAAACATTTAAATTATATATATGTTGATACTGGCGCTATGTATCGTGCAGTAACATTATTTGCAATGCAAAACGGTTATATAGATTATGATTTTTTCGATAAACAAACTTTAATAAATAGTATTCCAAGCATTAAATTAAACTTTAAATTCAATGTTGATTTGGGTTTTGCCGAAATGTATCTCAATGATGTAAATGTTGAAAAAGAAATTCGTACAATAGAAGTTTCAAATTTTGTTAGTAGAGTAGCCGAAATTTCTCAAGTTCGAGCTAAACTAGTAGACCAGCAACAAGAAATGGGTAATAATAAAGCCATTGTTATGGACGGTAGAGATATTGGAACAGTAGTTTTTCCTGATGCTGAACTTAAAATTTTCATG
Organism: Flavobacterium sp.; assembly: GCA_043747155.1. Taxonomy (GTDB): domain Bacteria; phylum Bacteroidota; class Bacteroidia; order Flavobacteriales; family Flavobacteriaceae; genus Flavobacterium. The sequence goes on from JAYTPS010000297.1 coordinate 4,363, forward strand.
ACAGCAAGTCCAGAAACTCGTGCCCAAAGACGTTTTGATGAGCTTGAAGCAAAAGGCGATGATGTAACTTATGAAGAAGTATTAAAAAACGTGCAAGAACGTGATTATATTGATACCCATAGAGATGATTCGCCATTAGTAATTGCAAATGATGCCATTGAAATTGATAACTCATACTTAACAAAAGAAGAACAATTTGCAGTAGTTATAGAATTAGTTGATGATGTAATTAATTCTTAAATCCAAACAAGTTTGTCATTTCTACAAAACAGCAATCGCATAATATACATCGAACTGTTTTTATTTGATTTCACCTTTCACGAAAAACTCGGGACAATCTCTCGTAATGACAAATCACTTCAAAAAACATTTGGAATTTTAGATAATAATAGTAGATTTACAATCTATTTACATTAAACAATAAATTTTATTATGAGTATAAAACTACGGTTAACCTTTATGAATTTTCTTCAACTATTTGTTTGGGGTTCATGGCTTACAACATTAGCAAGTTATGGTTTTGGATTTAAACAATGGACAGGACAAGAGTTTGGAATAGTTTTTTCTACACTAGGAATTGCCTCAATCATCATGCCTTCAATTTCTGGAATTATAGCTGATAAATATATCAATTTAGAAAAATTATATGGTTTTCATCATATTTTATATGGAATAGCATTATTATTTATTCCAAACATTAATGATGCATCTACTTTTTTCTGGGTAATGCTTGTTGCAATGATGTTTTATATGCCAACATTGTCTTTATCAAATTCATTATCTTATACATTGTTAAAAAATAATAATTATGATGTTGTAAAAGTTTATCCGCCAATTAGAGTTTTTGGAACAATTGGTTTTATTGCAGCAATGTGGGTTACAAATCTTGTTAGTGATCCAGAATCACCTTTAAGCTTTGGTTTAGAAATAGGAAATACTTTAGCAAGCATTACCGGAAAATCTATTAATTGTAATCAGTTTTATATAGCTTCTTTTTTTGCAATTATATTAGGAATATATTCTTTTACACTTCCTAAATGTCCACCTAAAAATGAATTTGTTAGTAATAGTTCTTCTCTAGTTGAAAAACTTGGATTGCAAAGTTTCAAGTTGTTTAAACAACCTAAAATGGCAATGTTTTTTGTGTTTTGTATGTTTTTAGGCGCAGCATTGCAATTAACAAATATGTATGGCGAAACATACATTAAGGACTTTAGCAACATTCCAAAATTTGCAGACACCTTTGTTGTTAAATCAGCTAATATAGTTTTGTCAATTTCTCAAATTTCTGAAACCATTTTTATTTTGGCAATACCTTTTTTCTTAAGAAGATATGGTATAAAAAAAGTTATGCTTTTTAGCTTAATTGCTTGGGTTTTACGTTTTGGATTCTTTGCTTATGGAGATCCAATAAACAGTTTGTGGATGATAATAATGTCTAATATTGTGTATGGTTTTGCTTTTGATTTTTTCAATATTTCAGGTTCATTATTTGTAGAAACTACAACTGATTCCAAAATTCGTTCTTCGGCACAAGGATTGTTTATGATGATGACAAATGGTTTTGGAGCAATTTTAGGAAGTTTATCAAGTGGATACTTAATTGATAATTATTTTACAGAAAACGGATTGAAAGACTGGCATAACATCTGGTTAACATTTGCAATTTATGCTCTAGTTATTACTATCGGATTCGCAATTTTATTTAAACATAAGCACAATCCAGAAGACGTATCAAAAGTAAACCATTAACAATATGACACAATTCTATAAACCATCAGGCAAATTTTCACTGCAATTTATTCTGTGTTTTTTGTTAGTTAGCATCGTTGCTTTTCCAATTCTTGTGTTGATTTATGCTTACTGTATTTGGTATATTCCATTTGTATACATTAATTTATTTATTGCAATAGGATTCGGACTTCTTGTGTCAATTTGCATTAGCAAGTTTGTTATCAAGAAAGGAAAAGTTCGAAATCCAGCACTTGCATTTGGCATTGGATTTTTTGCAGGAATTATTGCTCTTTATTTTCACTGGTCAGTTTGGATAGATTTGGTTTTCAATGCCGGACAATCATATGGTTCAGAACGAATTGGAGTAACTGTAAGTAATATTGAATTTCTTCAAGTTTTTTCATTAATTCTTCAACCTAGTGTAGTTTTTGAAAACATCTGTAACGTTAACGAATTTGGTACTTGGGGAATAAGAGGAGCAACCGTTAGTGGTACTTTTCTTTGGGTAATTTGGGCAATCGAATTTGTAATAGTTGTTGGATTGTCATGTTATTTACCATTTTTAGAAGCCAAAAAACCATTTTCAGAAACAACAAACTCTTGGTATGAAGAGTTTGTTTTACCAGCACTTACTTATATAGAAAATAAGCAACAAATAATTGCAGATATAGCATCAAATAATCATTCGGGATTTGATTTTTTAAATAAAAGTGTAAATCATGAATCAGAAAACCATAGTGTTTTTACATTATATAAATCTAAATCTGGAAAAAACTATCTAACCATAGAAAACAAAACATCATCGCTTGATAGTAAAGGAAAAATAGAATTCAATAGCGAAGAACTAGCAGAATATATATTAATTGATAGTCAGTTGTCTAAAATATTATTAGAAAAATAAATCGTTAATTAGTTCATTGGAATTTATTGATTTGAAAGTTAAAATCAAATAGTTACAATTCTAATG
>JAYTPS010000298.1:0-2677 GCA_043747155.1 Flavobacterium sp.
AAGCATCAGGCACAATTTTATATTCAGCTACAGCTGCAAATTCTTCTGGATTGGTTTATAGTTTGGACGCAACAAGTCTTTTAGCTGGCTGCATTATTATTTCTTTTACCTAAATACAGAAGCAAAATTAGACTGATTTTATATTCAATTACAATCTTTATTTTTGTCTTAATTATTGTTCAAAATGCCGTTAGTGAATTCTTTTTTTGGAATGAATTTGGTGTTAGATATAACTTTATTGCAGTTGATTACTTGGTTTATACCAATACTGTTATCGGAAATATTATGGAATCTTATCCTGTAATTCCGCTTTTTATTGGCATTGGTATTATTACCATTTCGATTACCTATTTAATTGTGAAAAGAACTACTTATTTTCTTGAAAATTTACCAACATTTAATGCTAAATTAAAAAATATTGGAATTTATGCGGTATTATTTTTGATTTCTTTATTTGTAATTCCAAACATAGCCAAACTTGAAAACTCTCAAAATGTATTTACTAATGAATTGCAAGCAAATGGATTATATAAATTTTATTTAGCATTTAAAAACAGTGAATTAGATTATGAAAAGTTTTATAAAACACTTTCTAATGATGAAGTATTTACTTTATTAAAAAATCAAATTCCTAATATTTCTGGAAATTCTTCACTAAGAAATATTCAAAGTGAAGCAGCAGAAAATCATAAAAATGTAGTTTTAATAACCATTGAAAGTTACAGTGCCGAGTTTATGAAAATGTATGGAAACGAGCAAAATATTACTCCGTTTTTAGATTCCTTAGCTAATAAAAGTTTATTGTTCACCAATTTATATGCAGTAGGAAATAGAACAGTTCGCGGATTGGAAGCTGTAACATTATGTTTTCCACCAACTGCTGGAGAAAGTGTGGTAAAAAGAGAAGATAATAAAAATAAATTTTCTACAGGAAATTTGTTTAAACAAAGAGGTTATACTACAAAATATCTTTATGGTGGTGATGCATTTTTTGATAATATGCAAAGTTTTTTTGGAGGAAACGGTTATGATATTGTAGATAAAAAATCGTTTGCAGCTAACGAAATTACCTTTAACAATATTTGGGGAGTTTGCGATGAAGATATGTACAACAAAGCAATCAAAGTTATGGATGAAGAAGCCAAGCTTAAAAAACCTTTCTTTAATCATATCATGACAGTCAGTAATCACAGGCCATTTACATTTCCTGACGGAAAAATTGATATTTCTGGAACGGCAAAATCTCGTGAAGGTGGAGTAAAATATACAGATTATGCAATGAAAAAGTTTTTTGAAATGGCTCAAAAACAGTCTTGGTTTAAAAACACAGTTTTTGTAATTGTTGCCGATCATTGTGCTTCAAGCTCTGGCAAAACAGAACTTCCTGCCGATAAATATAGAATTCCTGCCATGATTTATTCTCCAGGATTTATTGAGCCGAAACATTTTAACACTTTGATGTCGCAAATTGATGTAATGCCATCACTTTTTGGCTTATTAAATTTTAGTTACGAAAGTAAATTTTATGGACAAGACGTATTTAAATCTGATTATAAACCTAGAGCATTTGTGGCTACTTATCAAGATTTAGGATTGATAAAAGATAATATTATGACTATTATTTCGCCAGTTAGAAAAGTAAAACAATTTCAATTGACCTTGCAACCAAAAGGAAATTTAGCTCCAGAATTTCAAATTTATTATGAACAAAAACCTTTAATGAAGGAACGAATCGATTTAATAAATGAAACAATTGCTTATTACCAAACAGCTAGTTATTTATTAAAAAAGAAAAAATATCAAAAATAATTTTTGTTATAAAAGTCCGTTGTATTTTCTAATAAACCATTCAGCAGCAAGAGAAATTGCAATTAAAACAAGCAACCAAACCCAATCAATAAATGGCGTTTTAGTAACAACATTTTTTTGAATAGCTTTATACTCTTGATTGGATAATAACTGTTTTATCAACTCATCAATTTGGTTAGGAACAAATGCGTTTCCTTTAGTTTGAGTTGCTAATTGCTTTAATTTTGTCAAATCTGGGTTTACAAATTGTTTTTCTATATCAAAATCTAAAATTTCAAAAACATTTGAATAAGTAGCATTAGAATTCAATTCTTTTACAGTAAAGGAATATTGTCCTGCAACTAATCCGTCAAGATTAACTTTAAAACTATTAGTTGCTCTCAATAAATCATAACGTTTTGTTTGCTTAGTTTTAGTATTAGTAACTGCAATTGTTAATCTAGCTTTTTCGTCAAATTCGTAATTTTTATTAAAATATTGAGCTGTAATTTCTAATGCGTCGCCAGAATTATAAAATTGCTCATGATTGACTATTAATGATTTTTTAGAATCGTTGGAAGCTAAAAATTGGATAATTTTATCAATGAAAACATCAAACTCATCAAACGATTTTTTATCTACAAAGCTTTGAGCTCGCCATTTCCAAAGGTTTTCACCCATTAAAAACGCATTTCTTTTTCCTAGATTGTCTGAAAAAGCAAGTAATGGTTGATTGGTTTCTACATTCCTAATACTTGAAGAAAGTAAAACAGAAACATTTTCTTTTGCAGTTATTGTTCCATAGGGATTTTCTAAAGGTGGAAAATTTTCAAATCCAATATTATCTGTAGCAAATAGATTAAAATCTGATTTAAAATTGGCTAAATAA
>JAYTPS010000299.1:0-3480 GCA_043747155.1 Flavobacterium sp.
TTAAAAAATAAAGACGAAGAACAAATGGCAATTTTTACTGTTTCTCCTTCAAAAGAAGCATCAGAAGTGATAATAAAAAGTATCGTAACTGTTGATGGAAAAGAATATGATAACGAAAAAATTGACATCAATTATTCGCACATTTTCAAGCAAATGGTTTTAAAACCTACCGAAGCAAAAGCCATTAAACTAAATATTAAAACCAAAAACGAAAAAATTGCATATATTATGGGTGCTGGAGACGAAGTTCCAAAAAGTTTAATGCAAATGGGTTATGAAGTCGAAATAGTGAAACCCGAAGAAATTTCGGCGGAGAAACTTCAAACTTTTGATGTTGTAATGACAGGGATTAGAGCTTACAATGTGGTTACAACTTTAGGATTTAAACAAAATATACTTTTTGATTTTGTAAAAAATGGCAAAACTATGATTGTGCAATACAACACATTAGACGATTTAGTCACTAAAGAAATTGCGCCATTTTCTATAAAAATTTCTCGAGATAGAGTTACTGAAGAAAATGCCGAAGTTAGATTTTTAGCACCAAATCATTCCTTACTTACTTATCCAAACAAAATAACTACTGAAGATTTTAATGGATGGAAACAAGAACAAGGATTGTATTATCCAAATGAATGGGATTCTAATTTTACACCAATTATTTCCTCTAATGATAAAAACGAAAAACCAAAAGATGGTGCCATTTTAGTTGCCAATTACGGAAAAGGACACTATATTTATACAGGAATAAGTTTTTTTAGAGAACTTCCAGAAGGAGTTCCTGGAGCATTTAGATTATTAGCAAACATGATTTCAATTGGTAATTAATATGGAAACTAAAAAACAAAATAAATGGAGTACCAATTACACATGGCTTTTAGTAATGAATGCCATTTATATCGTTATTTTTTTTATTCTAATGCAAATATTTTCATAACATGCAACAGTTAGATTGGATTATTCTTGTTGCAACACTTGCTTTTATAGTTATTTATGGAGTATATAAAACTAAGGGAAGTAAAAACATAGAAGATTATATTCTTGGAAATAAACAAACCAATTGGTGGACAGTTGGATTGTCAATAATGGCAACTCAAGCCAGTGCAATTACTTTTCTTTCAACGCCAGGACAAGCATATCATGACGGAATGGGATTTGTGCAATTCTATTTTGGCTTACCAATTGCAATGGTAGTAATTTGTGTTACTTTCATTCCAATTTATAACCGACTCAAAGTTTATACTGCATATGAATATCTTGAAAATCGTTTCGATTTAAAAACAAGAACTTTAGCTTCTATTTTATTTATGATTCAACGAGGTTTAGGAACTGGTTTAACAATTTATGCACCATCAATTATATTGTCAACTTTACTAGGTTGGAATTTAACTTTATTAAATGTTATTATTGGAATTTTAGTAATTATTTACACATTTTCTGGTGGAACTAAAGCTGTAAACGTAACTCAAAAGCAACAAATGTTTGTAATAATGAGTGGTATGTTTATTACTTTTTTTTTAATACTTCATTTACTTCCTAACGAAATGACTTTTTCTAATGCTTTGCATATAGCTGGAGCAAATGAAAAAATGAATGTAGTAGATTTTTCATTAAATCCCGAGGTTAGATACACCTTTTGGAGCGGAATTGCTGGTGGATTCTTTTTAAGTTTGGCCTATTTTGGAACAGATCAGTCACAAGTTGGACGCTATTTGTCTGGAAAATCAGATAGAGAAAGTCAAATGGGTTTAATCATGAATGGATTTTTAAAAGTTCCGATGCAATTTTTTATATTACTAATTGGGGTTATGGTTTTTGTATTTTTTCAATTTAATGAAGTACCACTTAACTTTAATCCTGTAAACAAGGAAACTATAGAAAAATCTATTTATGCTGAAAAATATCACGGTTTAGAAAAACAATTAAAAGATTTAACCGAAGAAAAAAAAGAATACAACTTACTGTATATTGATCATTTAAATCAAAATTTTGATAACCCAATTTTAAGAGATCGATTGGTTGCTATTTCTGGAAAAGAACGCGATTTACGTGATCAGGCAAAAGAATTAATTACCAAAGCCGATGCTAAAGCAGAAACAAACGATAAAGATTATGTTTTTATATATTTTATTTTAAACTATTTACCCAAAGGATTAATTGGTTTGCTTTTAGCAGTAATACTTTCGGCTGCGATGTCATCTTCGGCATCGGGTTTAACAGCATTGGCATCAACAACAGCAATAGATATTTATAAACGAAATATAAAAACAACAAAATCTGACAAACATTTTGTAAATGCAACAAGATATTTCACATTGCTTTGGGGAATTATTGCCATACTTTTTGCTTGTATTGCAAATTTATATGAAAACTTAATACAGTTAGTAAACATTGTAGGTTCAATATTTTATGGTACTGTTTTAGGAATATTTTTGGTAGGTTTTTATATAAAATTTGTTAAGGCAACTTCAATATTTTGGTGTGCATTAGTATGCCAATCATTAATAATTTACATTTACATTTTAGATGTTGTAAGTTTCTTATGGCTTAATTTTATTGGTGCTTTACTTACTGTTTCTTTATCGATTATAGCTCAATATATTTTAAATCAAAGAAGAAAATTAAAAGTATAAAAAAACCACAAATTCAATAAAATTTGTGGTTTAGTTATTAAGTGTGAAAAATTATTTTTTACTCCACTCCTTTATACTATCGTTGTTCATTTTTACGTAGTCGTCATTTTTTTCTTTTTCTGCACCAGCAAGAGATAATTTTGCTGTTGCAATTGCTCCAACTTTATCACCCAATTTCGCTTGAATTAATGATTTCTGACGCAAATGCCAAAACGGTACATCATCACCAGCTTTTACCATAGAAACTGCTTTGTTAACATATTCTAATGCTTTATTTAAATCACCATTAGATTGATAAAAATATTGAGCCGAAGAAAAATAATCACCAGCAGTTGGTCCAGCCAAAGCTTTATTAATACTTGCAATTGCTGTTTTTTGAGTTGGAACATCAAACTTTACCGAAACCAAAGTTTTTTCCCAAGAAACATCTAAAGTTGCACTATCATTGGTTAAATTATTAATTCCAATAGTAAAACTTTCAACATTATTATTTAACATTATAGGATTTACATTCGTTCTAACTGCAACTTTATTCTCGTCCCAATTCTCAGGTGTTCCCCAATTATCTGTTGTTGTGTAAAAAATAACTTCCCACATATCAGCTTTTGGAGTTGTGAATAAAGAATATTTACCCTTTTTTAAAGTAGATCCATTTATAACAACATCATCGCTAAAAGAAACTGTTGTGTTAGAATTTGCTCCTGTTCTCCAAAGTTTTCCAAAAGGTACTAAATCACCAAAAACTATTCTTCCTTTAGCACTTGGTCTTGAATAATCAACAACAATATCTGTTAAACCAACAACTTGATTTATTGTAGATTTCGGACTAGGTTGTGGTGTTTTAACC
>JAYTPS010000300.1:0-2804 GCA_043747155.1 Flavobacterium sp.
GTAAAAAAACTTGTTTCAACACCAAAAGCTGGTTCGGCAATTCCCATAGAAATGCAACCAATTCTTCCAATAAAAAGAGGCACAATTAAAGGAATTACATAAATATCTCCTGATGCAATTTTTACACCCATACATTTTTTTATAATTTCTACACCAAACAATCCACCAAGTAATCTGCTAGCAACAGTTTTATTTTGATAGAAAATTATCAAGGTCTAATTCATGATTTCTGATGTATTTTCTAGCACTTCAATAACTCTTAAACCTATTAATGCGCCAAGTAAATTCCATATTTTGTTAATTTTATTTATACTATCTGGAGCTTATTTCTTCAAATAACAATACAATCTAACACCAATAAAAAAATGCTAAAGTTTAAAATTTAAAACAATAGTAAAATTTATTTCCAAAAAGTTCAAATTGATACGATAAGTTCATAAAAAACAGATTCAATAATAATAAAATTATAATGATATTTTTGCTAAAAATGGGCACTTTTTTACTACTTTTGCACCGAATTTAATACAAATTATTTTATATGTTATCAGTTTCTAATTTGTCGGTACAGTTTGGTAAAAGAATATTATTTGATGATGTAAATACAACCTTTACACAAGGTAATTGTTATGGAATTATTGGTGCAAATGGTGCAGGAAAATCTACTTTTTTAAAGATTTTATCTGGAGAATTTGATCCAACATCAGGTCATATTCATTTAGAACCAGGAAAACGCATGTCGGTTTTAAACCAAAATCATAACGTTTTTGACGAACATACTGTTTTAGAAACCGTATTAATGGGAAACAAAGTACTATTTGCAATTAAACAAGAAATGGACGCTTTGTATGCAGATTATACTGATGATAAAGTAGATAGAATTGGTGAATTACAAGTAAAATTTGAAGAAATGAACGGTTGGAATGCAGATTCTGCTGCGGCTTCAATGCTTTCTAATCTTGGCATTACAGAAGAATTTCATTATACTTTAATGGCTGATTTGGATGGAAAACTAAAAGTTAGAGTATTACTTGCACAAGCGCTCTTTGGAAATCCAGATGTGTTAATTATGGATGAACCAACCAACGATTTAGATTTTGAAACCATAACTTGGCTTGAAAATTTCTTGGCCAATTATGAAAATACAGTTATTGTAGTTTCTCACGACAGACACTTTTTAGATTCAGTTTGTACTCATATTTCTGATATTGATTTCTCAAAAATTAATCACTTTTCTGGTAATTATACTTTTTGGTATGAATCTAGTCAGTTAGCAGCAAAACAAAAAGCACAACAAAATAAGAAAGCCGAAGAAAAGAAAGCTGAACTAGAAGAATTTATTCGTCGTTTTAGTGCCAATGTTGCTAAATCTAAACAAGCAACTTCTCGTAAAAAAATGATTGACAAATTAAATCTTGATGAAATTCGTCCTTCAAGTCGTCGTTATCCGGCAATTATATTTGATGTTGAAAGAGAAGCTGGAGATCAAATATTACATGTAGAAAATCTTGCTACTTCAATAGATGGCGAAGTTCTATTTAAAAATGTAGATTTAAATATGGCAAAAGGCGATAAAATTGTTGTTTTCTCTAAAGATTCTAGAGCTACAACTGCTTTTTATGAAATATTAAACGGTAATCAAACTGCCGATGCAGGAACATTTGATTGGGGAATTACAACCAATCAATCATATTTGCCAAATGATAACAGTAACTTTTTTACAGATGGAAGTTTAAATCTTGTAGATTGGTTGCGTCAATTTGTAAAAACCGAAGAGGAACGAGATGAAGTTTACGTTAGAGGTTTTCTTGGAAAAATGATTTTCTCTGGAGAAGAAGCATTAAAAAAATGCACCGTTCTTTCTGGAGGCGAAAAAGTGCGTTGTATGTTGTCTAGAATGATGATGATTCGCGCCAATGTTTTAATGCTAGACGAGCCAACAAATCACTTAGATTTAGAATCGATAACGGCTTTTAATAATTCGTTAAAAAACTTTAAAGGTTCGGTTTTACTTACAACTCACGATCATGAATTTGCTCAAACTGTTGGAAACAGAGTTTTAGAAATTACTCCAAAAGGTGTAATTGACAGGTATATGACATTTGACGATTATTTAGAAAATGAAGGCGTTCAAGAATTGAGAAAGAAAATGTATAATTAAAATATAATTTAAAATCAATTAATATAAAAAAACCTTTAACTATAAATTTGGTTAAAGGTTTTTAAATTTGTTGAAATTTTATTAATATAAACTAGGATAAACAGTTGGTTTAAATTCATTCATGATGGCATAAACTTTTTCATAAATGTCTTCAATAGATGGTTTTGAAAAATAATCACCATCAGTTCCATAAGCTGGTCTATGTGGTTTAGCTGCTAATGTTTGTGGTGCAGCATCTAAATGCTTATAAGCATTTTGAACTTCGATAATTTCTTGTAAAATATATGCACTTGCACCACCAGGAACATCTTCGTCAATGATTAAAAGGCGATTTGTTTTGGCAATACTTTTTACAATATTATGATTTAAATCAAATGGCAATAGAGATTGTATATCAATAATTTCACAACTTATTCCAATCTTTTCTAACTCTACCGCAGCATTTTCGACCAATCGCAAAGTTGAACCATAGGAAACCAAAGTAATATCATTTCCTTCTTTAACTATTTCTACAACTCCAATTTGAGTTTTAAATTCGGCTAAATTGGTAGGCATTTTTTCTTTCAATCGGTAACCATTTAAACATTCAATAACTAATGCAGGTTCGTCATTTTCCAATAATGTATTGTAAAATCCTGCGGCTTTA
>JAYTPS010000301.1:0-4201 GCA_043747155.1 Flavobacterium sp.
GAAAAAAAACAGTTCAAGATATATTAAAGCAAGTGGCTAAAAATGAAGCTGATGGTCATAATACATTAGGAAAACATTTAACTGCTCGAGATTTAACAGCTTTTGGAATTGCAGCTATTATTGGAGCAGGAATTTTTAGTACTATTGGTAAAGCAAGTTCTGATGGTGGACCAGCAGTTATTTTTTTATTTTTATTTACAGCTGTAGCTTGTAGTTTTGCTGCTTTTGCTTATGCTGAATTTGCTTCTATGGTTCCGGTTTCTGGTAGTGCTTACACTTATTCCTATGTTGCCTTTGGAGAGATTATTGCTTGGATAATTGGTTGGGCATTAATTATGGAATATGCTATTGGAAATATTACCGTCGCCATTTCTTGGAGTGATTATTTTACCGGTTTACTCGACGGAATAATTACCACACTCAACACCAAATATGGTTGGAATATTGGTTACTTGGCCGATTGGATTCAAATGGATTATTTAACTGCTTCAAATGGTTTTAAAGAAGCTACATCGCTAATGCAAGGAGGAAAAACATTTGAAAATTTATCAGATAGCTTGCAAGCAGCATTTTTGGCTTGGACAACTTCTCCAACTATTGGATCGTTTCATATAGTTGCCGATTTGCCTGCACTATTTATAATTATTATTATTACTGGGTTGGTTTATTGAGGAATGAAAGAATCTAGAAACGCCAGTAATTTAATGGTTGTAGTAAAGTTATGTATAATTTTATTGGTTATAGCAGTTGGAGCATTTTATGTTGACACAACCAATTGGACACCTTTTGCGCCAAATGGTGTTAGTGGAATTTTAAAAGGAGTTTCTGCCGTATTCTTTGCTTATATTGGTTTCGATGCAATATCAACTACTGCAGAAGAATGTAAAGATCCGCAACGCGATTTGCCTAAAGGAATGATGTGGGCAATAATTATTTGTACTGTTCTTTATGTAATAATAGCATTGGTATTAACAGGAATGGTAAACTATGCTGATTTAAATGTTGGTGATCCTTTAGCATTTGTATTCGAAAAGTTAAATTTAAAATGGATGTCAGGAATTATTGCAGTTAGTGCAGTAATTGCTATGGCAAGTGTTTTATTGGTTTTTCAAATGGGACAACCACGTATTTGGATGAGCATGAGTAGAGACGGATTGTTGCCCAAAAAGTTTTCTAAGGTGCATCCAAAATATAAAACACCATCTTATGCAACTATTGTTACAGGTTTTGTCGTAGCAGTTCCAGCTTTGTTTATGAATTTAACAATGGTAACCGATTTATGCAGCATTGGAACTTTATTTGCCTTCGTTTTAGTTTGCGCTGGAGTTTTAGTATTGCAAAATAAAAAAGATATTCCAAGAGGTAAATTTAAAACACCTTACATGAATTCGAAATTTGTTTTTCCTTTTATGATATTAGTAGGATTAGTAATTTCGTTCACTAATTTCAAGCAAGATTCTATTGATTTCATTACCAATAAACAACAAATTAATGATCCAACAACAATTGCAACATCGCTAAATAAAGATCAAACTAAAATTGTTTATGACTTTTTACAATTTAAAATAAAAGATTATAAAAGCACCAATATTGTAGACGTTTTAGACTTTTTTAATAACGATAAAGCTATGTATAAAACTTTAGTAGATTCATTACCAATTGAAGAATCAGTAAAGTATGAAAGTGGTTTTAGTTTGTTTAAACACAAAATTCCAATGTGGATTTTTCTAGTTTCCTTATTTTTCTTGTGTATTTGGTCTTGGCGTCAAAATCTATCTTTAATTCCGTTATTAGGTTTGGTTTGCTGTTTATATATGATGGCTCAATTAAGCGTTTGGAACTGGATTTATTTTACTATTTGGTTGTTAATTGGATTGTCAATTTATTTTGGATTTAGTTATAGAAACAGTAAGTTAAATTATATAGTAGAATAATTAAAATTGACTTAAAAAATTCTTTCAATTCTTTAAATATTTAAATATAGTCAACTAAATTTGGTTTATATTCAATTTCCTTATTTCCACAACTCAAACATATATGCCGAAAACTTTGAAAGACATTAGTATGATTGAAAGAAAAAAGATAAGAGACTAAACTTCCAAATAAATCTCGAGAGAAGCAAAAGCATAAAACATTTGTTGGCAGTAGTATTATTTATATATCTATTTTTTCCGTTCTTAATTCAATTTCCATTGCTCTAAAATAAAATTCTTCAAATTCTGATTGGTTGAATTTCACACGCATTGCGGAAAGAACATCTAATAAACCAAGATTTACCCATTCCCATAGCATTGTGTCAAAGTTATACTTCAACATTTGTTCTTCTACTTCTTTCCTAATCTTTTCTATTTCAGAGTTATTTATGCCTTTTTTATTTAGTCGTTTACATATTTGGATATTATCTTTTTCGCTATATTCAGTATCCAAAAATGGCTCTAAAAGCAGTTCCCAATTTCCACTATTTTCAAAAATTTCAATATTATTTCTTTCAGCAAATTGCTTTAGTTCATTTTGATATTCTTTAGCAATAAAAATCAGTTCATTTTTTATTTTTAAAGTCGGCGGAAAAGAATTAAAACAAATTGCATCAATTTCTATACTTTCAATTTGATTTTTTTTATTAGCAAATGAAGGCAAAAATGGATATTTTTCTATGGATATTTTCTTATTTTCAATTTTGGCTTTTCCTATTCCACACAATAAATTTTCCAACTCAAATTCTGATGAATTATAAAACGAACCTATTCTCGGTTTTTTGATAACAAAATTTATTTCTTTCCCGAATATTTTCATCTTTTCAGGTAATATTTCGTACAAAGTCTCATCTTGCAAAAGTTTGGAATTTGGTTAGCATAAACATAGATTAATCACTGAACACAAAAGTACAAAACAATGTGTAAAGTCAAGACCAAAACCCTAATTTTGCAAACCGCTGTTGGCAGAAGTTATTTTTGATATGATTTGTAAATTTCACTTTTAAGCATTTCTATTTCTTTCTCTTTCTCAATTTTTTTGAATTCTTTTTCGAAATTTCCTTTAAAGTTTTGTTTCAAATTTGATACTCCAAGTTTTTCAATGCAATAAAGAAATTTAAAAATGGAATCTTCATTGTTTTTACTGTGACTAAATGAAAACCAATAAAGTTGTGCAGCAAAATCATAGATTTTTAAATCCAATGCTATATCAGCATATTTATAAATATCGTTCAGTTTTTCGTCTTTATCACTAAATAATTTTCCAATTGTATTTCTCCTGTAAAGTAAATAAGCATCTTCAGGATTTTTTGAACTAATTGGTAATCCATAAAATGGATTGTGATCTAAAATATTATTCTTCTTTTGATTCCAATTTTCAATATTATTTTGTTTTTCATTTCCATTTTTTTTATTTAATTCACTTTGCGAATAAAATAATTCAAAGTTTGCCCAAGCAGAATTTGGATATTGTTTTAATATTTCTGTATAAATAGAAATCGCTTTCTCAAAATTTTCTTTATCGTGTTCTGCAATTCCTTTGTCTATTTCAGAATTAAGTTGTTTATTAAACATTTCTAATCTAATTGATAATACCTTTAAATAATTATCAGCATAAGCTTCTGGTTTTGAAAACATTTTTACAATCTCAATGTATTTAATTGCATAATCAAATTCTCCTTGAGAAATTAGCATAAAAATATTTGTAATTGGAATAAGTTGATTTCCAGATTCCATTTCCATAATTGCTCTCCAAAAATCTGAATTATTCCCAGTTAACTTTAGAATTTCTAGTTGTTCAGAAAAATTAGTTTTAGTTACAAGATTTCCAAAATTTTTAACACCAGCAAATTCATCTTCTACTATAGTTTGATAACTCGTTAAAACTGGTAATTCTTCTTTTATCGCATAACTTTTATTCAATTCAAATTTCTGCTGTAAAGTTGCATTTTTGTATTCTTGAATGATTTGCTCGCTTTCTTTTTGTGCAAATAAATTTGAATTTAATATTAGAAGAAATAATAAGTTAACAAAAGTTTTATTCTTCATTTTTATGTTTTTGTTTATTTTTTCGCGTTTTTTGAGATAATTTCAGCCAACTCTCAAATATACGAACAAAAATTATATAAAATAATTATAAAAAAATCATAAAGAAATTCTAAAACAAATAAAATGTATTGTTTATCTAATTGTGTAAATACTAAATTTATATAAAAGATTTTTTTTAA
>JAYTPS010000302.1:0-6855 GCA_043747155.1 Flavobacterium sp.
TTGAAGGCGAAACTATTCAAACTATTGCTCAAAAGTATAAAGTTACGCCTTATGATATTTATAAACTAAATCCAGATTCTCAAGGTGGTGTTAAACCAAATTCGGTTGTTTTAATACCAAAAAGTATTGATAATACAATTGTAAAAACTGAAACTAAACCAATAGTTTCTCAGAAAACAGAAGAGAAACTAAACGTTGAAAAACCTAAAGAAACCAAACCAAAATCTAGTTCTACAAATGCTGTTTATCATGTTGTAAAACAAAGTGATAATCTTTATAATATTGCCAAATTTTATAAAATTTCTTTAGATGATTTACAAAAAAATAATCCAAATGCAATTGATGGTTTGCAAATTGGTCAGAAGTTATTGATAAAAAAAGCCGATTCTAAAATTCTTCAAAAACCAGTTGCTGTTGTTTCTATATCTTCTCAAACTCACACAGTGAAACCTAAAGAAACATTATATGGAATTTTAAAACTTTATAATTTATCACAAGAAGAATTAGAAAATAACAACCCTTTTTTAAAAACTGATGGTTTGCAACCAGGACAAGTATTGGTATTAAAAAAAAACGTTGAACCACCAATAGTTAAAGGTAAAGGAATTACAATTTCTCATGAAGTACAACCCAAAGAAACCAAATATGCTATTGCAACCAAATATGCAATTTCTGTTGAGGAATTAGAAAAGCAAAATCCAGAAGTTAAAGACAATCTTCCTATTGGTTTTATACTTAAAATAAATAAAAACACAAAAAATGTAGAGATTGTTACAAAAGAAATTGAAAAACCTAAAGAAATAATTGTAAAAGACATTCAAATAGTTGACTATATCGTAAAATCTGGAGAAACCTTGTATAGTTTAACAAAAAAGCTTAGCATGTCTGAAGCTTCACTGATAAGTTTTAATCCAGAACTAAAGAATGGATTAAAAGAAGCAATGGTTATAAAAGTTCCTGCAAATAGTACAATTACTAATGAAACTAATAACAGCTTAAAAGACTTATCTAAATCATTAAATAAACAAAATCGAAAAGAACTGGTTTTGTTTTTACCTTTTAATGTTACAAAAGTTAAAAACGATTCATTAACACCATTTTCTAAACTTTTAAAGAAAGATAAATTTTTAAACATGACACTCGATTTTTATTCAGGTGCATTAATGGCTATAGATTCGGCTAAGGTTTTAGGAATAAATATGGATGTTAAAATATTCGATTCAGAAGAAACTAAAAATACTACAAATGCATTGTCAATAATTTCTAATAATGATTTTAGTAAAACAAATGCCATTATTGGACCATTTTATCAAGTAAATGTTGAAAAAGTTGCAGCTGCTATTGAAAATCAAAATATTCCAGTTATATCTCCTTTGTCAAAAGAAGAAGGAAAATCATTTAATAATTTATTTCAATCTATGCCAAAAAATGAAAATTTAAAAAAGGCAATGTTTGATTATATGAATTCCAAAAGCGGAAATATAATTGCAGTTATTGATCCTAAAAAGCCAGAAATAAAACAATATATAACTGATAATTATAAAGATGTAAAAATTGTTGGTCTAAATGAAAAAGCTGGTTTTGTTTCAGACAGCATAAAAAAACATTTTATTGCAGATAGAATGAATTTTGTTATAATGGAAACCGAAAGTTATTACTCAATTACAACCACAATTAAAGCTTTGGAAACATCAATAAAAAACTTTCAAGTTCAGTTAGTAATCCTAGAACCAAATGATATGTTAGATTTTGAAGAAATAGATTTGTCTCGCTTAGCAAAATTAAAAATGGCCTATCCATCAATTTATAAAGATAATGATACTGGAGAAGCACAAAAATTTGAACAAGCTTACAAAAAGAAAAATAAAATATTACCCAATCAATATGCAGTTCGAGGATTTGATTTAACATTAGATACCATTCTAAGATTAGCTCAAGACAAACCATTTGATGAAACTATTTCAATTGCTACTGAACAAGTTGAAAATAAATTTGATTATCTAAAAAAACTATCTGGTGGTTATGTAAATAACGGAATTTACATTTTATATTATGACACTGATTTAACAATAAAACAAGCCGAATAATGACTTCCAAAATAACCTATTTAGGACATTTAAGAACTTCCTCAGTTCACATTCAATCGGGAACCGAAATTTTGTCCGATGCACCAGTTGATAATCACGGAAAAGGAGAAGCATTTTCGCCAACAGATTTAGTTGCCAATGCATTAGGAAGTTGTATTTTAACAATTATGGGAATAAAAGCCCAAGATTTAAATATTGATATTTCTGGAACAACTGCCGAAGTTACAAAAACAATGCAAGCTGAACCACGAAGAATTGCCAAGATTGAAATTAAAATAACATTTACCAAAAACCAAGACAAAAAAACTAAAATAATTCTCGAAAAATCTGCAATGACTTGCCCAGTAATCAATTCGTTACACCCAAATTTGGAGAAAGTAATTACTTTTATTTGGAAATAAAATTTAGTTTTTAGTCTCTAAACTTCAAAATTAGTGGTAAAAAAATAATGGATGACCAACAAAAATCATTAATAAAGTTAGCACACACCAAAATGCCTTACGGCAAATATGAAGGTAAATATCTCATTGATATTCCTGAATATTATATGGTTTGGATTCACAATAATCGACTTCCAAAAGGCGAACTAGGAGAACAATTAAAACTTGTTTACGAACTAAAATTAAATGGATTAGAAGAATTGATACGTAACATAAAAAAACAATATCCAAAACCTTAATGGTGCTAATTTAGGCATTAGTTTTTAAAATAAATTATTTTTAATAATTCCAATTTTACTTAATTAAATTGTACTTTTGCCACGTTTTAAAAACAACAACAACTCTACAGACTTAATGACATAAATTTTTGTCAATTCGTCTAAAAAAAAAACAATGAACCAAACGAAATACATTTTTGTTACTGGCGGTGTAACTTCTTCATTAGGAAAAGGAATTATAGCAGCATCTTTAGCAAAATTGCTTCAAGCAAGAGGTTACCGAACTACAATCCAAAAATTTGACCCTTACATAAACGTTGATCCTGGAACTTTAAATCCCTACGAACACGGCGAATGTTATGTTACAGATGATGGCGCAGAAACCGATTTAGACTTAGGTCATTACGAAAGATTTCTAAACGTTCCAACATCACAAGCCAATAATGTAACTACAGGAAGAGTATATTTATCAGTTATAGAAAAAGAACGTCGTGGCGAATTTCTAGGCAAAACAGTTCAAGTTGTTCCTCATATTACCAACGAAATTAAAGAACGAATGCAATTGCTAGGTAATTCTGGAGATTATGATATTGTAATTACCGAAATTGGTGGCACAGTTGGTGATATAGAATCCTTACCATATATAGAATCTGTTCGTCAATTGGTTTGGGAATTGGGAGATAATAACGGAATTGTAATTCACCTAACATTGGTTCCATATCTTGCAGCTGCTGGCGAGTTAAAAACCAAACCAACACAACATTCTGTAAAAACTTTAATGGAAAGCGGTATCAAAGCCGATATTCTAGTTTGTAGAACAGAACATGAAATATCTGACGAATTACGCCAAAAATTAGCCCTTTTTTGCAATGTTAAACGCGAAGCTGTTATTCAATCTATTGATGCTTCAACAATATATGAAGTGCCAAATTTAATGCTAGAAGAAGGTTTAGACGTTGTAGCATTAAAAAAATTAAATCTTCCCAAAAAAGCCGCACCAGATTTAAAAAACTGGAATACCTTTCTTCATAGATTAAAAAACCCAAAACACTCAGTAAACATTGGACTTATTGGTAAATATGTAGAACTTCAAGATTCTTATAAATCCATAATCGAATCTTTTATTCACGCTGGTGCAGCCAACGAAACTAAAGTAAATATAATTAGTATTCATTCAGAATATGTTGATAGCGAGAATGTTAAAGAAAAATTATCTTCTCTTGACGGAATACTAGTTGCTCCTGGTTTTGGAGAAAGAGGAATCGAAGGAAAAATAGAAACAGTTCGTTACGCAAGAGAAAACAATATTCCTTTTTTAGGAATTTGTCTAGGAATGCAAATGGCAGTAATAGAATATTCTAGAAATATTTTAGCATATAAAGATGCCAATTCAACCGAAATGAACCAATCAACATCTAATCCAGTTATAGATTTAATGGAAAATCAAAAAACTATAACCGATAAAGGTGGCACAATGCGACTTGGTTCTTGGAAATGCAATATAAAAGAAGGCACTTTAGCACATAAAATTTATGGCAAAAAACAAATTGAAGAACGCCATCGTCATCGTTTTGAATACAATAATAACTATGCAGTAGAGTTACAAAATGCAGGACTAATAAGCTCTGGAGTCAATCCAGATACAGGTTTGGTAGAAATTATCGAAATAAAAAACCACCCATTTTTTATTGGCGTTCAGTACCATCCAGAATATAAAAGTACCGTTGCCAATCCGCATCCAATTTTTGTTAGCTTTGTGGCCGCAATGGTAAAAAATAAAAAGTAGAAAAAGTTTTTAATTTTATGTCTTATATCATTTCGAAGCATAGAAGCGAATCAGTAGAAGTTTTATTTAAACCATATTCCTGCTGCCTTCCCAAAACTTTTTTATAAAAAGGTTTTTCCTTTGCATCAGGGCTCAAATGCCAACATGAGGTTGCTAAAAATATAGTTTTAATAACATTTTTATCTAAAATGAAACAAAAAAGTCAATATAACGACAAATTTAAATAGTATTAAAAGAATCTAAAAATCCCAATGCTTAGGGAAAATATATTATGGAAGAAAAAAAATTTGACAAAAATGCAATAATTGGTTTCGCACTAATTTTCCTTATTGTAATGTGGATGATGTTCAATTCAAGACAAAATGAAATTAAAGAACAAACTGCTAAATCCAAACAAGTAAAAATTGACAAAGCCAATAAAGCTAAAGAAATAAGAACCAAGCAAATTGTTGCAACTGTTATTGATTCGACAGTTAGCGACACAGTAAAACTTCAAAAACTTGCTGGAACACTTGGTAGTTTTGCTTATTCTGCAACATTACCATCAGCCAAAGACAGTTTTACAACAATCCAAAATGATTTGGTTTCAATAAAAATTGCTAACAAAGGTGGCTATATCGCCGAAGCTACTTTAAAGAATTATAAAAAATTCCATAAAAACTCAGGTCAATTAGTCAATTTAATAAAAAACAACAATGCTAATTTTAACCTTGAACTTCAAACCAAAGACAATCGAGTTCTAAACACCAAAGATTTGTTTTTTGAGCCAACACTTTCAAAAAGTGGAAATAATCAAATTCTTTCGATGAAGCTAAAAACAAGTCCAACAGAGTTTTTAGAATATAAATATGTACTTAATGAAAATAATTACATGTTAGACTTTGATATTCACTCACAAGGAATGAACAAAGCTTTAAATACTTCAAAAACTGCTAATTTGCAATGGGATGTTAAAGCTTATCGCAATGAAAAAAGCGTAGCTTACGAAAATCGATATGCCGAAATTTATTTCGAAAATGATGAAAAAGTTGATTACGCTGGACTTGGTAAACAAGAAGATGAGACATTAGAAAAGGCAACATTTATCGCTTACAAGCAACATTTTTTTAGCTCAATTTTACTTTCTCAAACACCTATTGAAAATGTAAAAATAAGTTCTACAGATTTAGTTAAAGATCAAAAAACAGATACGATTTTCACTAAACAATTTAAATCTACAATGCCATTAGCATTTAAAAATGGCGAATTAGATTATAAAATGAATTGGTATTATGGTCCAACAGATTATAAAATATTAAACAACTACAATAAAAATATCGAAGATATAGTGCCACTTGGTTGGGGAATTTTTGGCTGGATAAATAAATTTATTTTTATCCCATTATTTGGTTTTTTAAGCTCTTTCATGGGATTAGGAATTGCAATTATTGTTTTTACAATTCTAATAAAACTTGCAATGTCACCCATAACTTTCAAATCATTTCTTTCACAAGCAAAAATGAAAGTACTTCGACCAGAAATTACTGAACTAGGCGAAAAATACTCTAAAGATGCCTTAAAAAAACAACAAGAAACAATGAAGTTATACAATAAAGCTGGAGTAAATCCGATGGCAGGTTGTATTCCAGCATTAATTCAGTTGCCATTTATGTATGCTTCATTTCAATTTTTTCCTTCTGCAATAGAACTAAGACAAAAAGGTTTTCTTTGGGCAGAAGATTTATCATCATTTGACCAAATTTTTAAATTACCATTCAATATTCCTTTATATGGTGACCATGTAAGTTTGTTTCCAATTCTTGCCGCTATTGCAATTTTCTTTTACATGAAAATGACTTCTGGCGACAATGCAATGGCACAACCACAACAAGAAGGAATGCCAGATATGACTAAAATTATGAAAATCATGATATACCTTTCGCCAATAATGATGTTAATTTTCTTTAACAGTTATGGTTCAGGGTTAAGTTTATATAATTTTATGTCTAATTTAATTACTATCGGGATAATGTTAGTCATTAAAAAGTATTTTATTGATAGCGATAAAATACATGCTAAGATTCAAGAAAATAAAGCTAAACCTAAAGCAGAAGGTAAGTTTCAAAGAAAAATGCGAGAAATGATGGAACAAGCCGAAGCTCAAAAGAAATTAAAAAAATAGTCGCCAAGAAATAATTAAAAAAAAAATCCCCAAGTGTAAATTTGGGGATTTTTTATAGTGTTGTAATGTCTTGTCCTGAAATAGCGATACACAAAAAAGTGTCCTAATGGAAAAACATGAATCAAGTCGCTATGTAAAGCGCACACAAAAAGATTACACAATG
>JAYTPS010000303.1:0-3752 GCA_043747155.1 Flavobacterium sp.
CAAAATCCTTTTCGAGGAAATGAGCCAAAAATTGGCAATAATAAAGCGAAACTTAAAACCGTCAAGATAGAACTTCCAACAAGTATTTTTAATCCCAACCCAACAGGAAACATTTCAATAAAAGGCGCTAAAATAATTAATGTTGGAATTGCTAAAATTAGGTTTACAAACAAATTCGATTTTTGGGTTATCACAAAATATCCCAACATAAAAATACTAGAAATTATCGGAAATATTAAAAAACTGGCACCTTTAAGCTTAAAGAAAATGATAACATTAATTAATAACCAAATAAATAATGGAGTAATTAGCTGATTCATTTCGGGATTTCGTTTCTTTTCATTTTTGTATAAAAAGAAACAAATTGCTATTGATAAACTTACAAAACCATAAATATAATCATGACCATTATAGGTAAATCCGTGAAGAATTTCAGTGTATTGTGGATAGAAGTTTAAAATTATTTTCCAACCAAAGAAAGTTACTAAACCACAAATTAGTATAGCGCCAAAAAAAGGAAGAAAACTTTTTATAATATCTTCAAGTTTTAAAAGCTGTTTTCCTAGACCAACAAACACAAAAATAAAAAACAATCCAAATGCTATTATCAAAATTGGTAAAATGTATTTGTAAGAATAACTCACAAACGAAAAAGGAATGTTAAAATATACTTTATCATCCACAGAGTTTAAACTGTTTAAATTTGCATTACAAAAATAATTCAGCAACGGAAAAAGGTATGTTCCTTGATGCGCTAGTGTTTTTGGATCTAAATTTTTATATGAATCTTGTTCAGTATGATAATTGAAGTGGCTATCAATAAAAGCAAAATTAAAACCCTGAATTTTAGCGTTTTCTCTAAAAACTGTTAAGTCAGTATCGTTGGGTAACATTTTATAAATGCTATACATTAAAGAATTTGAGACTGTAAATTTTGCATTTCCTTTGCTAAAAGCATCAACCATTTTTGCATTTCCTTTGTTGGTTTCCATCAACATATAACTTGGACCAGATGAACCTCTAGCTTCAAAATTTAATGCTAATCCTATTTCTTTAGCCCATTTGTGTTGTGTTACAAAAAGTGCTGCGCCGTTTAATCCTAATTCTTCTGCATCAGTAAAAAGTATTACAATATCATTTTTATGTTTGGTTTTGGAATGTAAAAAGGCACGAACACTCTCTAAAATTGTTGCAACTCCTGACGCATCATCACTTGCTCCAAGCGAGTAGGAATGTGGTGCAGAATCATAATGAGAAAGCAACAACAAAGCTTTAGAATTTTTGGCACCATTAATGCGAGCCAAAATATTTTTACATTTTACCAAAGTTCCATTTTCGGTCATTGTAAAACCTTCTTGAAGAGATGGCTGTAAACCCAAATTAGTCAATTCTTTCAATAAATAAGTCACAACAAATTCATGATTTTGAGAACCAACATAATGAGGTTTTGCTGAAATTGCCTTTACTTTTTCTAAAGCACGTTTAGTTGAAAATTCAGAAAGTGGTGCTTCGGTTTTATCATAATTCTGCGGCATCATAAAGTAGAAAATACCAAATAAAAATGATATAAGAATTATAATAGATAGTATACTGTAGTTTTTTTTCATATTAATATTCTTTTTTTACTAACATATAAAAATCATTATCAAGAAATCTATACCCTTGATCGTAAATAAAATGATAAGTGTTTCCAGTATTTGTGGTTAAAATGTTGGTCATATATTCAAAGTCGAAACCCTTACTAAGTAGTTTTGTTTTGGTAGTTTTACCTTTTCCATCTGGATTTAAATCTACCAAAATTCTATAATTTTTACGCAATTTGTTGTTTATATTTCGCATATAATTGGTGCTGTCTTTATTTATTTTATTATTGTAGGCATTGCGGCAACCATCGCTACAGAATTTTTTATCCTCGCGACCAACAATTTTTTCATTACATTCTAAACAGTTTTTACTCATAGATTTGTCATTACGAGGAACGAAGTAATCTTATCATTCCGAATTATTTTTATTTTTGAAGCGAATGGCTTGGTCTTAATTTATCTACCATTTTCCTGCTTTCATTTCATAAATCCCGATAAAATCGGGATGTTATTTCATTCTATCAGGGCTAAATTATTTTCGTCTTTTGGGTTAATAATATATTAAATCATTTTAAAAATTATTACTATTAATATTATTTGTTGTTGAATGTTTTAATTTTAATTTACGGTCAAATAACCATATTATAATTCCATATATTATTATTAAAAATGGTAATGTAAAAATGAATAGAAATGTATATCCATGACTTGACTTTTCTTGTCCAAGAGTATAATCGATTAATGAAAAAGAGTAGAAAAATACAACATAAAATAATATTGGAATTATAATTATTCCTAAAGATAAAATTGAGTTATATTTTAAATTTTTTTGTTTGTGTTTTTCAATTAATAATTTTGTATGGTAAATAAACATAATTACTAAAAACATAAAAGATATTCCAATAGGATTTAAAAACAATAATATATCTGAAATAATATTTGTTTTATTTGAAATTTCTAATTCAATAATATCATTTTTGATAGTTTTAATTTCCCAATAAGCAGTTTTATTTTGAATTTTAGCTTCGCCAATATTTGAAGAACTAATTCTTAAATTTTCTCCCAAAAATAAATCTATTTTAATAGGACCAAATGATTCCCAGAATTTTGACGGATATAATGAATAATTTAATTTATACGTTCTAATAAAACCCGTAGTATTAAACTCCATATCAGCATCATATTCTACATAGATTGTATTTTCACCTTCTTTTAAGTTGGCATCAAAATAAATCAAATCATCTTCATTTACTGATAAACTATCATTTTTAGAAAAACTAATTTTTGATGTGTTTTTGGTATTGTATTTTTTAATTTGTGTCTCTATGTTATTTATAGTAACTAATTTTCTATCACTTAATCCAATTCCTATAAATAATAAAGGAACTGTTTGATTAACATTGGAATAAATACTATATTTAATTTTAAATTTTGAAAAACATATATCATCCTTATTAATAAGTTTAATATAAATGTTTTCTTTAATTACTTTACAATTTGTTGCTCCATAAAGAGTAGAATGCGTAGAACCATCAACCCAAGGTTTCGCCATGTTTCCAAAAAATAAGATTGGAAATAACAATAAGATTATAAATACATTAATTTTCAATTGGTTGTTTTATTTGTTTTTAAAAAAAGCATATTTTACATTATTATGATAAAAAATGTTTCTTTATTCTAAATAACATCTAAATAAAATTATATCCTCAATTCTTTTAAAATCAACCAAATATACAAATAATTTTCCAATTACAAACGGTTACAAACATTTACAACCGAAAGTAAGCGGTTATGTACCGATTAAAGTTTGCCAACAGTAACAACTTTGCATCGTCGAAATGAAACAAAACAATTAGATTATCAATTGCAACTTTTATAAAGACATAACATAAAAATAATAATTACTAACGAATCTGAAACAAGTTCAGATTAAAAATTTAAACGCCATGAACACATTAAAAAACAGAGTACAATTAATTGGACACGTAGGACAAGAACCAGAAGTAAAAAACCTTGAAGGAGGAAAAAAAGTTGTAAACCTTTCACTTGCAACAAACGAAGTGTATTACAAAGAAAACGGAGACAAAGTAGAAAATACCGAATGGCACAAAATTTCTGCTTGGGGAAAAGTTGCCGATGTTATAGAAAAATATGTAATAAAAGGAAAAG
>JAYTPS010000304.1:0-3093 GCA_043747155.1 Flavobacterium sp.
TAAAAAAAAGGAAAAAGAAGATTGATAAAATCAAATTTTTAAGAGACCAAGACGCAATTGCATTTTGTACGGAAAAGGAATTTTTTAAAGTAAAGAACAAACTATTACAACCTTCAAAAACAAAAATAGTAGATGATAAAGTGGTCTATAGAAATTTTGGAATACCTCAAGGTTCTCCTATAAGCTCCGTTTTGGCTAATATGTATTTATTACATTTCGATAAATTAATAAATGATTTCACGACAAGTGTTGGAGGTGTTTACAGGAGGTATTCAGATGATATGATAGTAGTTTGTCCACTTAATCAAAAAGCAAATCTTGTTGAATTAGTGTATTCAGAAATTAAAAAATATAAACTTGAAATTCAACCAACTAAAACACAAATTTTCCAATTTGAATATAAAAATGGTAAACTTGAATGTGGAGAAGAATATCAAGATGGAAAACTAATTAATTGGAATAAAAATTTTATTTATTTAGGATTTGAGTTTGACGGACAATCGGTTTTATTAAAATCAGCAAGTCTAGCGGGATTTTACAGAAAAATGAAGCGTGGTATTAGACGAGCAAAATATTATAGCAAAAAGACAAAAAAGGAAATTTTTAAAAGAAGATTATTAAAAAGGCATTCCTACATAGGAGCGAAAAGAACAAGAAAATATATTTGGAATGAAAACGAGAAGAAGTTCATAAAATCAGAATATTACAATTGGGGTAATTTTTTATCTTATGCTTTTAAAGCTGCTGATATTATGATTAATAATAAAATTAAGCAACAAACTAGAAAGCATTGGAATGTTTTAAATAAAGAATTAAAGAGATAATTATATGGCAGATTATGATTTTTCAACACTTAACAGTTCCGATTTAGAAGAACTTGTTTGTGATTTATTAAACCTTGACCAGCCTGTTGGGTCGGTTATAAAATATAAAACCTTTAAAGATGGAAAAGATAAAGGGATTGATTTATTATACTCAACTGATGCTTTCGAATTTGAGCAAGTTGGTCAAGTAAAACACTTTTATAGAACTGGATATACAAAAATGTTAGCTACGCTAAAAGCAACAGAAGTAGATAAAGTCATAAAACTAAATCCAAACAAATATATTTTTGCAACCTCTGTTGATTTAAGTGTTGCAAATACCGAAGCAATTAAAACACTTTTTAATCCGTACATAAAAAACTTAAATGACATTTATGGAAAGAACGATTTAAATAGATTAATAGAAGGAAATGAAGTAATATTGAGTACTCATTATAAATTATGGTTATCTGATTTTTCAATTTTAAAGAAACTATTAAGTTCAGATTTAGAATTTAGATCTTCTGCTTTTGTTGAACATGAATTAAAAAGAAGATTGAGAATTTATGTGAAAACAGCAATATTTGAAGAAGCCCGAAAAGCACTTGCTAAAAATAGGTTTATTATACTCACTGGTGAGCCAGGCGTTGGAAAAACAACATTAGCCGAGATGTTAATTTATGAATACATAGCTGAAGGTTACAATCTGTCTTATATTTTAGATGATATTAAAGAAGCTGAAAAAGTTTTAGTACCAGATGATTCTAAACAAATAATTTATTTTGATGATTTTTTAGGAAGTAATAAAGTTGAAATTAATAAAGCTAAAGGAAGTGAAACAGCTTTAAGAAGAATATTAAATAGAATTCCTAATATGGAAAATAAATTAGTTGTTTTTACAACAAGATCTTTTCTATTAAATACCGCAATTGAAGAAAGTGAACATCTAAAAAGGTTTAATGTAAAAGCTAAATCAAGTTTATTTGAATTACAAGAATATGATAAAGTTTTAAAAAAACAGTTACTTGTTAATCATATTGAAAATTCCGAATTAAAAGAGGAATTAAAAGAATTATTATACGGTGAGGAAATTCAAAATTTCATCGTAAATCATTCAAGTTTTAGACCACGTTCTATAGAGTTTATTACTTCGGAAGATAAAGTAAACCATTTTAACAAAGCTGAATTTAAAAATTTTATTATTTCAAGTTTTGATTATCCAGATGAAATTTGGAAACATGCTTACAACGAACAAATTACTGAAGACGATAGGTTTCTTTTAAATACCCTTATAAGTTTCGGAGAAGTCTCGAATATTGTTGAACTAGAAGTTGCTTTTAATAGCCGGGTTCAATATGAAGTAGATAACAATAACAAGCAAAGAGAAATGTTTGCTTTTCAAAAAGCATTAAAACGTTTAGAGGGTGGATTTATACTGTTAAAAAATGATGTAAATGTAAATTTTATTAATCCTTCATTAATAGATTTTCTTGTTGAATACTTAAAAAATGATAAAGAAGAAGTTTTAAAAATAGTTAATTCGGTAAAATATGTTTCTCAATTAACAGAAAGATTATTTTCATTAGGTAGTGCATCTAGTAATAAAATACCTGAAAGCTTGGAAAAAAGATTGCTTACAGATTATCAGTCTTTTATTAGTAACAGTAATAGTGATTTTGATTTAATTCAATTAGCTTTAGTAATTTATAAATACATTGAAAACATTGATAGAGAGGAAGTCATTTGTGAAATTATTGATAGTATTACGGAATGGGAAGCTTTGCATGAAGACTATTCATTAAACCTACATTTCAAAGAATTTTTGCTTTCAGTTAAGGATAATGAAAATATTAATTCTGTATTACAGGAAAGAATTGCAGAAATTGTTTCAGAACTTTTCAGAGGAAAGAACGATATCAATGAAGCTATTGATTTATTAGAGGAATTGATTAAAAGTTTTGATGTTGATTTCGATAAATTAGATACAACAAATATTACCAGTCATTTAGATGATTTATTTAGTGAACATATTGCTAATGAGGTTCAATGGTTATTGGATTGGATGACTTATGAAGATGAAGCACAAGAAAAACTAAACGAAATAGAAAAACTAGTTGAACGAATTAATGATTTAGGTTTAGAATATGAAGCTGATACAGATGAATTTGGCTTTGATTGGTATGAAGTAGCGATGGCAAATGAATTCGCAAGACAAATGGCAAAGGATGATTAATTTAAAAATTGTCAAGCATATTTTTTTAAAAGTGTAAGGCATATTATTATAAAAACC
>JAYTPS010000305.1:0-2233 GCA_043747155.1 Flavobacterium sp.
TAATGCCAGATTATACAGATCATGGCGATGGTTTGCATGTTGATGGAGTTACCGATGCTAGACCAGCTCAAATTGCAGGAATTATTGAAGGTGATATAATAACAAAAATTGGAATTTGCGAAATTAAAGAAGTTTACAGCTATATGGAATGCTTAGGCAAATTTAATGTTGGAGATGTTACAGAAGTAACTTTTGTGAGAAATGGTGAAATAAAAAAAGTAACTGTTACATTTAATTAAAAATTCTTTTAAACTTAAAAAACGAAAAATCAATCTTTACTCTATAAAAGATTGATTTTTTCCTTTAAAATAAATTCAATTATATAACTTATTTATAAAATAATATAACATAACTTGTTTTATTATATTGAATTTTATGCAACAAAAATTTACATTTATAAACAACCAATACTTTGATTGTTAAAGCACTATGCTTAAATTAAAATTTTCAATTAGAAACTAAATTGAATTAATATAAATCATAACGAACTTCAAATGAAAAACATTAATATAATCTCATCTAGCATTAGAACAGAAAGAAAAAGTCACAACGTGGCTTTATATTTAGAAAATTATCTGTCTGAAAATAAATTAGCTAATGCTGAAATAATAGATTTAAAAGAATACAACTTTCCGCTGTTTGATGAACGTTTAAAATTTATTAAAAATCCTTCTAAGAGTATTTTAGCATTTTCTGAAAAAATAAAATCTAGTGATGCCATAATCATTGTAACACCTGAATATAATGGAAGTTTACCAGCAAGTTTAAAAAATGTTATCGATTTTTTATATGAAGAGTGGAGTGGAAAACCTATCGCAATTTCTACGGTTTCAAGCGGAATATTTGGAGGAAATCAGTGTTTAACTCATTTACAATTTATTCTTTGGAAAATGAAAGCTAATGTTATTCAAGCAACTTTTCCTGTTCCAAGTGTTGAAAAAACTTTTGATGATAAAGGAATTCCGCTTCATAATGAGGAAACTAATAAATTGGCCGATTTGTTTTTAAACCAATTAATAAAAAACATATCTTAACATATCTGTTTGATTAACAGTGTTTAAAATAATTATTTGTTAAAATGGAAATTATAGAAGCTATGATAAATATTGTATAATTTATTATAGTTTAAATTATAGAATTTTACAGAAATAAAAAACACAAAAAAGTTATGAATAATCAAACGAATTTAAGAAATCAAGATGCTATAGATAAAGTAATTCATCTTGCCAAAGATATTGATATATGCCTTTTTTGCACCAATATTAATGTTGATCAAGGAGAATCTGTAAGACCAATGAGTACTCAAGACGTAGATTCAGATGGAAACTTATGGTTTTTTAGTGACAAAGATAGCATTAAAAATAAAGAAATTGAAGGTGACAAAAACGTAAGATTGTATTATTCTCATCCAAGCAAAAGTAGTTATATTGTTTTAAATGGTGAAGCCGAAATACTATTTGACAATCAAAAAGTAGATGAAATGTGGTCGCCATTAGTTAAAACTTGGTTTAAAGAAGGAAAAGATGATCCAAATTTATCTCTTATTAAAGTTAGTCCAAAAAATGCTTATTACTGGGATGTTGAAGGAAATGAAATGATAAATTTCTTTAAAATGATAGCATCTGTTGCAACAGGAACAACGCTTGTTGATGCCAAAGAAGGAACAATTAAATTATAAATAAAAATTAAAATGGAAAACGAAAAAATAATTGCGGTATTAAACAACCTAATTCAAATCAATAATGATAGAATAGAAGGTTACAAAACAGCGTCAGAAGAAACAAAAGAAGCCGATTTAAAAGAATTATTTTCGCAATTTCAAGCTACAAGTTTTGTATTGAATAGCGAATTAAGAACTGAGGTATCTTTGCTTGGTGGAACTCCAACAGAAGATACCAGAATTACTGGAAAGTTTTTTAGAGTATGGATGGATGTTAAAGCAGCATTAACAGGAAATGACAGAAAAACAATTCTTGAAAGCTGTGAATATGGTGAAGATGTTGCTAAAAAAACATATCAAGATACGCTTGAAAATGAAATTGAAAACCTTTCTTCTAACCAACAATCGATGTTAAAAGACCAATATGCATCACTTGTTGAAGATCATAACAAGGTAAAATCAATGATTGAAAAACTCACATAATTTTTAAAAACTTTTGTCAAGAGAAGATAATTTTACACCATGAGTTTGGTCCTAACAAAGTTTTTATAACTATTTTTAAAATCTGTTTTG
>JAYTPS010000306.1:0-7760 GCA_043747155.1 Flavobacterium sp.
ACTTGGATAAATAAAATAGGAAAAGAAAAAAGAGATAAAATTGTTGTTGCAACTAAAATTGCTGGACCAAATCGCGGATTAGAATATATTAGAAAACCATTAGATTTTTCTAAAAAAAGTATCAATCAAGCGGTTGAATTGAGTTTAAAAAACCTTCAAACAGATTATATCGATTTGTATCAAATGCATTGGCCAGAGCGAATTATGAATATGTTTGGCAAACGTGGTGTTACTGAAATTGACACGCAATGGCAAGATAATATTTTTGAAGTTTTAACAGTTTATGATCAATTAATTAAAGAAGGAAAGATAAAATCTATTGGCGTTTCTAACGAAAATCCTTATGGCGTGATGAAATTTTTGCAGGAAAGCGAAAAGCATAATTTACCTAGAATCACCACAATTCAAAATCCTTATTCGTTGTTAAATCGTCTCTTTGAAGTTGGTTTATCCGAAATTTGTATGCGAGAAAAAATAGGTTTAATGGCTTATTCTCCATTAGCATTTGGATTTCTTACCGGAAAATACTTAGATGGTTATCCTGAAAATTCTAGATTGAAATTATTTCCAAACTTTGTTAGGTATAACAACGAAAACTGTTTTAAGGCAACCAAACTTTACCAAGATTTAGCACATGCAAATGGGTTTACGTTACTTCAAATGGCGCAAGCATTTGTAAAGCAACAAAGTTTTGTTACATCAACAATTATTGGAGCAACTTCATTAGAACAATTAAAAGAAAACATTGATGCGTTTGATATAACATTGTCAAATGAAATTCTTTTAGAAATTGAAAAAATTCAAGAAATTCATCCAAATCCCGCACCATAGTTTTGGTTTTAGATTTTAGTTGAAAATAATTAAAATTTACAATTTGATATGAATTGCTTGCAGTTCTTCATTTCCAATTACACTTGCTTTGTGTCCGTGAATTTTATTATCAAATACAATAGTTGAAGGTAAATTGTCTTTTGCAATGAAAAAATCTCCAGAAGAAAATAGTTTGAAATCTCCATTCTGTAATTCAATTTTCAAACTACCTTTTTGAATAATAATAAATGTTGAATCGCCAGATAAATGAAAATCTGTTGTGTAACCAACATCACTTTTTCTAATTCTGAAATTCTTTGATGCAATTTGCTCAGTCAAAAACAATCCGCCACGTTGAAGAACTTCAAAATTAATGTCTGAAAAAACAGAAATTCCAAACTCGTTAGTGGTAATTGTTGTTACAATAAATGGTTGATTCATAAATTATTCAACAACCAGCTTGTTAGTAAAACTTTTACCTTCGGTAGTTTCAATGGTTACCAAATACATTCCGCTAGATAAATTAGAAACTGAAATGCTGTTTTCTTGTGAATTTTCTAATTGTTTAGTCAAGAGTAATTTTCCTGATAAATCATATAATGAAACATTTTTTGCCAACAAATCAGTAGTGCTTTTTATTAAAAAAGTTTCTTTTGCAGGATTTGGATACAT
The DNA here is from genome assembly GCA_043747155.1 of Flavobacterium sp. GTDB lineage: Bacteria > Bacteroidota > Bacteroidia > Flavobacteriales > Flavobacteriaceae > Flavobacterium. Next base: position 1,483 of record JAYTPS010000306.1, read on the forward strand.
TAAAAATCCATTTTTTTCAAATTCAGTAACATTTAACGAAGAATCGATTATTTTATAAATTGTTCCAGATGAAATTCCGGCAATATATAATTCGCCGTTTATGTCTTCTCCAAATGTTGAAAAATTATTACCAGAAAAAGCTGTTGTATAAGTAATAATTCCAGATGGATTTACAGTACTAATTTTATCGTTACAATAATCAGTAAAAAAATATTTGTTTTGAAAGTTTGGATATAATGTTCCTGTATAAAAATAGCCACCAGTTATTGAACATCCACCAGTTGCTGAGTGTGTGTATTGTGTTAAAGGCATTGTCATTGTTCCAATTGCTGGACAACCAGTAGTATTATAAGCAGTATTTCCTTCATAACATCGCCAACCAAAATTTAAGCCAGTATTAGGCAAAGGACTTGTAACTTTATTAATTTCTTCTATAGAACCTTGACCAACATCTGCAATCCAAATATCACCATTTAATCTGTTAAATGAAAACTTCCAAGGATTTCTTACTCCAATTGCCCAAATCTCATCATTTCCTGCAATTCCAAAATAAGGATTTGTTGTTGGACTTGTGTAGAACGGCGCAACAGTTGAGTTAACATCAATGCGAAGCATTTTTCCAAGATTATCATTAATATTTTGAGCTCTATTTCCTGGATCACCACCACTACCACCATCGCCCATTCCAATATATAAATATCCATCTGGACCAAATCGTATATTACCACCATTATGGTTGGAAAAAGGTTGAGTTATTGTCATTAGTATAGTGCCAGTTGTATTGGCAATATCTGGATTTGCACTTACTGAATATCTAGCAATAACTGTATTGCCTGATGTATTGGTATAATTAACAAAGAAAAAACCATTGGTTGCATAATTTGGATGAAATGCCAATCCTAATAATCCTTGTTCACTACCAGTACTTACTAATGAAGTTAAATTTAAGAAAGCTGTTGCGTTAATTGTTCCAGTAGAACCAACGGGTTTAACAATTCTAATTAATCCTCCTTGTTGTACTACAAAAAATCTAGTGTCATTTACAGGATGAGTAATTTCGACAGGACTGTTTAAGCCAGTTGCATATGTTTGTAAAGCAATTGTTTGAGATAATCCAATGGCTGTAAATAAAAATGCGATAAAAATAAAAGTTGTTTTCATAGTAGTAGTTTTTTTGGTTGTGTAAATTTATTAAAAAAAAATCAAAACTTCTCATTTATAATTAGTTAAAAAAAACCTAACTCTTTTTTAGGAAGTTAGGATTTATTATTTTACAAATTATCAATAATTTTATCTTTAGGATATTTTACTTTATAGCTTACCCTAATTTTCTTGTTATCATTTGGTGTAAGTTTAAGTTCCCAAGTTAATATTCCAGTTTCAGTATTTACTTTTGCACTTCCAGAATCTAGTAATTCTATAGTTATTTCTTTATCAGTACTTAGCGGAAATTGATCTTTTAGTAGCAAGAAAACTTCTTCTTTTTTATTGTTTCTAACAGTTAAATCATAAGTAAACACTTGTTCTTTATAGGAAGACAAAAATTTAGTTCCAGATTTATCAACTACTTTTTCGCGTTTTATTGTAATTTTTTTATCTCTTCCCATGCTTAGATTTAAAGTGTCGGCAGTTTGATTTGGGTTAATCATTGTTTTACCAACATACATTCCTTCAAAAATAATATTGGCTTCGCCAGGCAATAAATTGTATTTAGAGTAATCATTAATTTCGGCTAATAAAAACGCTTCTTTTTCTACTCTTGGTGCAGCATAATATTTATAAGTTGCAGGTAATTTTATTTCTTTTAAGGCAACACTGTGTATTTTTCCGTTTGATAAAATATCATAAGGAATATCTATGTCGAAGGAAACATTTAGTTGATTTTCATTAATAGTTGTGTAATTTGAAATTGAAGCGGCATCTGCTCCATTTTCATCTTTTCTAATTTCTAAAGCTGCTGGAGCACTTTGAATATAATTTAACTGTTTGTTATTATCACCATTTCTATAGTATACATTTGGGTTTCCGTATCTTAAAAACCATGCGCTTAATAGTGGCGCTTGGTTGTTTTGATTTGGGTTTCCGCTAGATAGTGTTAGTTTAACTTTTTTCCAATCAATACCAGTGTTTTGAACCACTTGAGCTTTATACATCATATTTATTGGATCCTTTATGCTTTCAGCACGTAAATCATAAAATGGCGTCCAAGTTGCATTATTGGTAATATAATTTATATCTAAATTTACATTTCCTGCAACTTCGTTCATCACTTGAAGAATTAGTTTTCCGTTGGATGATTTTTCTTCTTTTTTAGTATTTAATTCTAATTTTTTGTTCAAATTAACTAATCTCTCGTTCCATTTATTTTCTTTTTCTTGAAGTGATGTAATTACATTATTTAACTCAGTTCGTTTTGCTTTGTAATATTCTACAAGTTTCATCAATTCAGCAATATTTAACCCAGAGTTTGCACCTCCAACTTGCTGATTTTTATCAAGAATTTCAATTGTTTTTATATTAGATGTTTTATCAATTTGAATCTTAACAATTTCTTTAGTTACATAAGCTATACTATCTCTAACTTTTTTTATAGTAGGATTGCTTTCGTCAATTTCATACTCTGAAATATAATTTTGTGTAAATTGAACAGACAATACTGTTACCGAATTTGGTGCGCCAATTTGAACTGTGTTTTCGTTTAAATAATCGGCAACATTTTTAATAACAATTTCGCTAGTTCCAACTGGAAGATTTACAGTTGTTGTTTGTTGTAATTCGGCAGCATTAAAATAAATTGTTGCAGCTTTAACCTTAGCAGACGTAAAAATAGGTTTTTGAGCAAATGTAAATGCCGAAACCAAAAGTGATATTAAAACTATTTTTTTCATAAGTTATTTTTTAAGTAGATGTTTTGCTTTTATTGTTTTTATAAGTTACTCCTAATCCGCCAAGAATCATATAATTATTAAACTCTTCTGTTGGATTCACTTCTATATTTAATGGCAAAATGCCTTTTATAATTTGGTTTAAATCTACAGAAAATGATTTAGAAAAATTAATATCGTCGTTGCTTATTCTAACATTAACTTCTTTAGTGTTGTTAAATAAAAGAACTGAAAGTTCATACCTTCCAGTTTTAGCATTGATTTTTACATTCTTGGAAGTTCCGTTTATAAAGATAGATAAATTTGGATATAATTTTTCTGTAATAGGTTTTTTAGTTTTACTATCAAGAACTTTACCTTTTATAGTAAAAGAAATAACCTTGTTTTGAGTTTGTGTGTAAGCTATTTTGCCAACAGTATGTGAATTTGGTTTTGCCCAACCAATTTCAGTTTTAACAGGTGTTTTTTCTTGCGCAACAATATTTGAAGAAATTAAAATACTAGCTGCAACTGTAATAGCATATTTTAAATTGTTTATTTTAGAGGTTTCTCCATATACATATTCTTTCTCTAATTGAGATGTTTTTACTCTTGCACAGATGTCGTTTTTATTTTCTGTTTGGGCAAAATATTTTGCAATTTCAGAATTAGATTTATTGCTAAAATCGATTACATTTTTAGTACACAAACTGCAAAACGAGCCATTAGTATTTGGTTTCATAGCACCAAATTTTTCTTGACAAGGAATTTTTATTTCTAATTTAAATGATTTTTTCATCATAACAGTTTTTATACTTTATTATATAGAGCACATTTTTTATAAAAAGGTTGGAATATAATTTAATTTTTTCGTTTCGCACCTATTATTTTAGTATTTATCATAAGACGATTCTTGTTATTAATGAAAAAACAACAATTTTTTAACAAAAATTAAATATAATTAATAATTTTATTCTAAATATAATAAATATTTAATAAATTTGATTTTATTCTTTTTTAATATGAATTCATTCTAATTTCATATTAAATATTTAAGCTTTACAATGGTTTTAATTGTGTTTCTCCTACTAAAATCAATTAAACGATAAGTTCCAATGTAAAGTTTCACGGTTTTAAAATGCTTTTTAAACAGTTAGTTAAAATTTGATTTCAAGCCAAAAAATTTATTTTGGCTGAATCATTTATAAAAATTAATTTTTTAAAATTCGTATTCAATTTATATAATTTATTCATTAAGAATGGTACAAAAGGTTGATTGACAAGCTCAATTATACTATATAAATTTACAATTACAATTAAATATTAACTTAAAATTTTAAAACTATGCAAAAACTCAAATTTTTTTTAATACTGCTATTGTTGTTACAATGCATTCCAAAAATGCAGGCACAAAAAGGAGTAGTTAGTTCTGGCGGAAACGCAACAGGAGCAGGTGGAAGCGTATCCTATTCAATTGGACAAATGGATTATGTTACAGCCACAGGAACTGGTGGTACTGTTACTCAAGGTTTACAACAACCATTTGAAATTGTAACACTTGTTGGCGAGGAATTTACTGAAATTTCATTGCAAATGATAGTATATCCTAACCCAACAAGTTCATTTGTAAATTTAAAAATCGAAAATTTCAATTTTGATAATTTAACATATCAACTCATTGACATTAATGGAAAATTGATTGCAGACAAAAAAATAACTCAAGGAGAAACACAAATTCAATTAGAAAATTATCCATCCGCAATTTATTTATTAAACATCAATCAAGATAATAAATCAATTAAAACTTTTAAAATTATAAAAAATCAATAACTAAGTGAATTTTTTAAAAAACTAACAATCAAATTAGTTACTTAAACAAATTAAAAAACTTTTTAAATTTAACAATTATGAAAAAAATTATATTTTTTACAGGTCTATTTTTTGGAATTATATTAAATTCCTATTCACAAACTTTCAATAGCACAACTGGTGCTTTGCCCGACCTTAGTTGTACTACAACTACGGAGTTTCCTATTGTTGTAACTGGTGTAGGTATATTAGGCGTAGGTAATCAATTCGACCAAATTTCTATCAATATTACACATACTTTTGATGGCGATTTGGACATTAGTTTGATTGCTCCAAATGGTACAATAGTAGATTTATCGTCTGATAATGGTGCTGGTGGGGATAATTTTATAAACACAATTTTTAGAAGTGATGCTGCAACTTCTATCGTAACTGGTGTTGCACCATTTACAGGAAGCTTTCTTCCAGAAGGAAATTTAGCATCACTAAATGGGATAAACGCAGATGGTACTTGGATATTAAAAATATGTGATGATGCTGGTGGAGATGTAGGAACTTTAAATAGTTCAGCATTAACATTTGTTTCAACACCTTCAATTATTCCACAAAAAATGAGTTATCAAGCGGTAATTAGAGACGCAGGAAATCTTTTAGTTGCAAATACTCCAGTAGGAATGAGAATAAGTGTTTTACAAGGTTCAGCAAGCGGAACACCAGTATATGTTGAAACGCAAAATACTACTACTAATATTAACGGATTGGCATCTGTTCAAATCGGTGGTGGAACAGTAGTTAGTGGCGTTTTTTCATCAATTATGTGGGATACAGATAGTTATTTTGTTAAAACAGAAACCGATCCAACTGGTGGAACATCTTATTCTATTGTTGGCACAAGCGAACTTTTAAGTGTTCCTTATGCACTATTTGCTGCAAATTCAGCTGTTGGACCAGCTGGACCAACTGGAGCTCAAGGAATTCCTGGACCAACTGGTGCAACTGGCGCAGTTGGACCAACGGGTATAATAACTGTAGTGCCATTAAATGGTTTTGCTGGATCTGGTCCATATAATAATATGGGATCACTTTATAGTTTTCTTGGTCCAACTACTACAATAACGGTTACTTCGGCTACTCAAAAAATTTATGGTTCTGCAGTTGCACCTTTGGCTACTGCTACCGCATCTCCAACTATCGATGTTCGTTTAGGATTAGGATATCAATTAGGCACAGGAACTATTACAAATTTTGTTGGTGGTAATTTTGCAATCGTACAAATTACTCCTGTGAGAAATCCTCAAGCTGCAGTTGGATTTGTAACAGGATTGACACCAGGAACCTATACAGTTGGAGTAGTTATACTTAATTCATCAGCATCAGCAATAAGCAATAATGATTTTGTTAATGGCTGGATTATGGTTACAAATTAATAATAATAAATTTTAAAATAAAGGTTAGCGTTAAAGCTAACCTTTATTTATTTTTTCAACATTCAATCCAACACCAATAACATTTGGTAAATAATCTGATTTAAAATTATTTAAAATTATTATTTTATAATTACCTTTTTCAAGTTTAAAATTTTCTTTAATTTTAAATTTTAAATCG
>JAYTPS010000307.1:0-2754 GCA_043747155.1 Flavobacterium sp.
TTCTATTTTAGATAAAACCTTAATTATTGATCCAGTTCCTATAAGGTTATGGGGAACTTATTATGGAGGTAGTGGTGATGAATTTCCAAATTCCATAGTAATTGATAATTTAAATAATATATATTTATCAGGAACAACTACAAGTACAACAAATATTGCCACAAGTGGAACTTATCAAGATCATCTTTATAATTTAGGAGCAGGATTTATAACCAAATTAAATACAAATGGAAATCGAATTTGGGGAACATATTATCAAGCAAATCTTTTAGTGATTAAAGTTGATTCAAATTTAAATGTATATGCAACGGGAAATGCTTTATACTCATTAAATATTGCAAGCATAGGTAGTTTTCAACCCATAAAAAACAATTATAATGATGCCTATCTAATAAAACTAAATATTGATGGAACAAGAGATTGGGCAACTTATTATGGCGGAAATGGGAATGATTATGGGGATTCAATATGTTTTGATTTAAGTAATAATGTTTATTTATCAGGAACAACATCAAGCACTGATTTATTTTTTGCAACTACAGGTGCTCATCAATCTATAAATAATTCTGAAATTAACTATCAAGATGCATTTATTGTTAAATTTGACCCAAGTGGAAATAGAATATGGGGAACTTTTTACGGAGGATTAGGAAGCGAATCTTTCTTTAATATTTTTTTTTCTGACGATGGTTTTTTATATGCATCAGGTACTCAAAACAGTAATGCTAATATTGCAACGCCAAATTCTTATCAACCAATAGGGCAGACTACTGGTAGTGGTGGTATGATTGTGAAGTTTGATCAAAATGGTACACGTATTTGGGGAACTTACATAAATAACAATAGTTATATAACAAATGCTGTGCTAAAAGGAAATAACATTTATTTAACTGGTATAGCTTTTAATAATGGGATTGGAACTTCAGGCACTTTCTATGAAAACCATCAACCATTACCTCAAGAATCGGCATTGTCAAGTAATGAAAATTCATATATAGTTAAATTTAATATTCAAACCCAACAAAAAATATGGGGAACTTATTTTGTAGATCAAATTAGAGGAATTGATATTAACCAAAATGACGAAGTTATTTTTTCAGGAACAACATTTATAAATTCAGGGGTTACTACTCCAGATTCATATATGCCTATAAAAAATAGCTATTGTAAAGATTTCATAATAAAACTAAATTCACTTGGGCAAAGAGTTTGGGGTACTTATGTTGGCGGAAATTTTGCAGAACAAGTTGGAATAATAAAAATAGATAATAATCAAGATATCTATCTTTATGGAATGACAAACGGAAGTACTACTGGTATTGCTACAACAGGAGCACATCAAACCACTTTAGGTTCAAATCCTGATACTTTTCTAAATAAATTCAAAGATTGCCAATCATCAACAACAACCTCATCCAATACTCCAACCTGCTTAGGTAGTAATTTAAATCTAACTGCATCTGGTGGAACAAATTATGCTTGGACTGGACCAAATGGTTTTTCTTCTTCACAACAAAACCCAATAATTACAAATGCAACAACGCTAAATTCTGGTCAATATAGTTGTACTATAGCAGGAACTGCTGGTTGTGATGGTGTAAATACTATAAATGTTGTTGTTGGAGATTTAATAAAACCAATACCAAATATAGCTACTTTACCAACAATAAACGGAGATTGTAATACGACTATTACTGCCACAACTGCAACAGATAACTGTGCCGGAACAATAACTGCTACAACAATTGACCCTTTAAATTATTCTCTTCCTGGAACTTATACTATTCATTGGAATTATAATGATGGTAACGGAAATATAGAAACTCAAAATCAAACTGTAGAAATTACTTCTGTTTTACTTCCAACCTTAATTTCCCCTCAATTTTTCTGTATTCAACAAAATGCAACTTTAAATTCCATAGCAATAACCGGACAAAATATAAAATGGTATGATGCTCAAACTGGTGGGAATTTACTTCTAAACACTACAACTTTAGTAAATGGAACTACTTATTATGCTTCTCAAACCATCAATAACTGCGAAAGTTTACGAGTTCCTGTAGTAATCAATATTCAAAATACATTGGCTCCAACTGGAAATAGTAACCAAAGTTTTTGTTCTACTCAAAATGCTACACTTTCAAATATTAATATAACTGGAACTGCTATTAATTGGTATAGTTCTAATTCAAGTATCACTATTTTACCAGCAACAACTATATTGGTAAATGGCTCATCTTATTATGCTACGCAAATAGTTAATGGATGCGAAAGTGTTAATAGATTGGCTGTAGCTATATCATTAATCAATACTTTAAACGCAACAAATTACTCTGATTCCCTTTGCGATGATTTAAATGATGATTCAGAAATTATTGATTTATCATCCTATACTTCAAATATTATTACCAACGCTACAGGTTGTACTTTTGAATATTATAACTCATCATTGGGAGCAACAAATCAAGATGCTTCATATCAAATTTCAACAATCTCCAATTATAACTTAACCGTTGGTCAACAAATCATTTATGTTAGAATTACTTCTACCAATAGTTGCTCACAAATTATAGAATTACAACTTTCACTTTATGCAGAACCAGTTATTGCAATAAATGATATTATGCCTATTTGCTATAATCAAACCATTACAATAAATGCAGGAACTGGTTTTAATAGTTATTTATGGTCTAATGGTGCCATTACACCATCTATTTCAGTTGATACCGCTGGTAGTTATAACGTAATTGTGAC
>JAYTPS010000308.1:0-6076 GCA_043747155.1 Flavobacterium sp.
GCAAAATAAAAACCAGTATTTGCATCAATAAAATTAGCAGAAGTTACTTGAGAGGTTTCGTCAACATTTTCTAGTAAACTCCAATTTAATCCTCCATCGATGGTTTTAAAGATTTTACCTTCAGAAAACCCATCAAAAGTTCTTCCTCCTGAAGCATATCCTACAGTACTAGAAACAAATTGCAATTTATCAAGAAGTGAATCTTGATTATTATTTACAATTGCCCAATTTAAACCACCATTTGAAGTATGTAAAATAAAATTGCCTTTTACTATAATTCCATCATTTGAATTAAAAAAATAAATGCCAAAAATAGAATCTGAAAATGTTGATAAATTTCCTAATTCGCTAAAAGTTGAACCTGTATTTAAAGAACTATAAATTCCTATTCTTGCAGCATAAAGTGAATTTGCATTAAGCATAAAAGTTGATGTGAACGACTGATTTACATTGGTATTTAAAACCGTCCATGATGATCCACCATTACTAGTTTTGGCTAAAAAACCATAAGTTCCTGAAATTAAGCCATAAGAATTATCAATAAAAGAAATGTCTGTTAAATCATTGGTAGTAGAAATTGGAATTGGAATAACATCTGAACTATTACCTGGATTATCATTGTCGTTACTACAGCTTAAGAATACTAAAACGCTTATTAATGTTATTATTTTTTTCATTTTTTTAAAACTATTTTCAGTTAATAGATGCTGTAATTTAAAAAAAGTTGCGTTAAAAAATTATTTTAAAGTTAAAATTAATAATCCAAAAATAATAAAAATACCTCCAACTAAAATTTTCCAAGTAAATTGTTCATTTAATATCAAAAAAGAAAGTAGTATTGTAATAATAATGCTTGCTTTATCAATTAATGCTACTTGCGAAACATTGCCAATTTTTATGGCTTTGTAATAAAATATCCATGAAAGTGAGGTTGTAACTCCAGATATTGATAAAAAAATAATATCTGTTCTAGTCAAATTCTTAAAATCTTTTACCGATTGAAAGGCAATTGCATTTATCCAAACAATACTAAAAACTATTATTGTTCTTACTGCTAAGCCAGTATCTGAGCTTACGTTTTTTAAACCCATTTTGGCAATTACAGAGGTTAATCCTGCAAAAAACATTGAAATTAAGGAATAAAGAACCCAGTTTTTCATTGATAAATTTATTTTATTAAAATTAAATATTGAAATTCTGTTAAAGACAAACTACCCGACAAAGTTACTGCTTCATTAGTTATAACTTTGGTCCAATTTCCTTGAATTGAAATGTCAATTGGAACAACTTGTGTTGATAATCGTGTAAATTAATTAAACAAATTAAAAATACATTTACTATAAGTTTCATTTGGATATTTTTTACTATACAAAGATAGTGTTTTACAAATCATTTTTTAATAAAATTGCACTCTCAATGAGCCACGAAAAACTCTTGCTGTAGAATTAGGATTGTGCTTCATTCGAAACCAACAAGAAGATTTCAAGTTTTTTAGAAACAAGTTTTTAGAATGGTTAAAAGTTTGGTTTATTGGTTTAGAGAAAGTTGATTTTTTGACATTTTATTTAAATAAATGTTACAATGATAGTATCATTTGATAGTATCATGATGCTGTTTTTTAAGAAAAAATTACACTTTCTCGTTATATGAATCAAAATCTATCATCCATTCTATGCCATATTTATCTCTAAACATTCCAAAATAAGAACCCCAAGGACTATCTTGTATTGGCATTTCTACAGTTCCACCTTCAGAAAGTCCGTTAAATAATTTATTGGCTTCTTCTCTACTTTGGGCAGCAATTGAAATTTTAGATCTGTTTTCGTTTTCATTAACATTTCCCATATTTGATGGAACATCGTTTGCCATTAAAGTATTGTTGCCAATTGGTAAAGCAATATGCATTATTTTATTAGCATCTTTTTCATCGACAGGAAAATCTGGACTTGCCAAGTCTTTAAGACGAATGATTTTAGAAAATTCACCGCCAAAAACCGATTTGTAAAAAGTAAATGCTTCTTCTGCGTTTCCGTTGTAGTTTAAATGTGGGTTTATTTGTGGCATTGGTTTATTGGTTTTTTTGTTTAAACCTTCCGTCAAAAAGCAATCTCTGAGAAGAAATTACTTTAATTCTTTTAGAATCAGAATGATTTGGATTAATTAAATAATTATATTCTGGTGGAACTATACTGCTTGGAACTTTAAGTACAGCAGCTGTTTTTTGTGTTACAAAATCGTCTCCAATAAATTGTGTTTCAAGTATTGGTGGTTTAGAATCCCAATTTTCTGGAAGCTCTTCAAATTTTAATTCTACTATTTCAATATCATCTGGAATATCTATTTCAACATAAAATCTATCTGTTGGTAAATCTTCACTTAAATCTAAATGTACCGAAACTTCTAGCGTTGCAAGTGCTCTAGATTCTGAAGTGTAAACTAGAAAAGTATTTAAACTGTTCCATCTATAACCTTCTGTTAATGCTGCGCCAACGCCACTTAATGTGTTTTTAATATATTTTTCTCTTTCAATACGAAATACTCTCATTAGGCAAGATTTCCGTATTCAATTCTGTTTAAACAATTTTTAACTTCTTGAATACCTGTAACAGAATCCAATAAACTTTCAGGTGTATTATCGCCTAAAGAAAAGTTAATTTTTTTCATCCAACGCTGAAATTTTTCTTCTTCATTATTAAAAACCTCAATTCCAAAATCTACTAACTCAGTAAGAAGCAACACAACTTCGCTATCTCTACCGTTTAATAGTGATTTTTCTCTTCGTTTTTTGTTGTAAGTGGTTTGCGGTAATCCAAAAATATGTAAAACATCTTTTATTGGAACATTAATTCTTATACTAATTACTTCAATTGATGCATAAGGCACGCCTTTTCTAATGACATCAACTCTATCTAATTTTGAAGTCCAAACATACTCGTTTCCTTCCGACTCTAATTTCCATATTGGTTGATTTGCACTTGTGGCTTTGGCACGCAGAATACTTTCTTTTGTATTGAAAGATTTGTTTGCACTAATTTGTTTTCCCATCATGAATAGCATTTGTGTTGTAAATATACAACAATTATGCTATAAATTGCAAATATGAATAAAATTTTCGCAAAAGTTGGAGTTGTTTGTGGTAGCTTTGTGAAAACACTTTGATGAACTAGGTTAATTATTTAGAAAGTGGTTTGTTTTTATTTACAATTTCAGTTGCTTTATTATGTAATATTTTTTCATCATTTGAATATGCAAAATTTATTATTTTTTCTAAAAATTCATAAGCATCAAGAATATCTTCAATAGTTACATTACCAATATGACTTCCTTCATTTCCAATTATTTTGATTGCTAAAAGTAAATTTGCTATTTTTTTATTTTTATACTTTTTATAATGTAAAATTCTATTGTGCAATTTAGTAAAAACTTGAAATTTATTTTTACTGTTTTTAAACTTTTTTGGAGCTTCTAAATCATCTAAAATATATTCAATAGAGTTTCTAATCCTATTTGCACATGAAGACAAGTCGTTAAAATAATGGGAAAACGAAAGTTTAATTTCCTCTTCAACTATTTTTGGAAGATTTTTAGGTAATTCAATTAGATTTAGACTTGGCAAAAAAAATTTTGGTTTATACTCAGTAATATGTCCATCATGATATTCTACTGAAACTTCATCTCTTATTGGAGAATGAATGTCTTTAAGTGAAATTCCTGAAATTGATACTACATTTATACAATTATTATTTTTACATATTAAAATGCCATTAAAAACATACTCTATTCCATATGGATAGTTATACTCAATCAATTCTTCTTGACCTGGTCTTAAATGAGATACTAGTTTCTCTAACTTCAAATATCCAACTTCACATTTTGGACATCTGTAATCTTTAGGCATTTTACTTGTAAATGTTCTATTTTTCCAAAATTCTCTATTCATATACTTTTGTGTAACAATTAATTTTCCTCAAAACAATCCTCCTTAAACCCAATCAAATATAATCTATCTTTGGCTCTTGTAATTGCCGTGTAAAGCCAACGAATATAATCTCTGTCGATGCCTTCGGGTAAATACGGTTGTTCTATAAAAACAGTGTTCCATTGTCCGCCTTGGCTTTTATGGCACGTTATGGCGTAAGAGAATTTTACTTGCAATCCGTTGAAGTATTCGTTTTCTTTTACTTTTTGGAATTTGGCGTATTTGGTAGTTAGATGTTCGTAATCTTTCATCACTTCTTCATACAATAGGTTGGATTGCTCGTAGGTTAATGATGGTGATTCGCTTTTTATAGTATCTAAAATCAGAACGGTTTCAAACGGAATTTGGTTAGGATAATCGACCATTCGTATTTTGACTTTAGCAAATTTGAATCCGTATAAATCTTTGAAACTATAAATTTCTAACACTTCGATGATGTCGCCATTAGCAATAAAACCAGCTTCATCTTTTTCTTTCAACCAAAAATAATTATTCTTCACAACCATCAAGAAATCGCCTGTAGATAAATCACTTTCTTTGTCTAGGATTTTGGTTCTAATTTGCTCGTTGTATTGATTTGCTCTTTTGTTGGAACGCACAATAAACGCTGTATCTTCAATAGAATAATTGCTGTATGCTTGGTTAATGGCATCTTGAATTTCGTAACCATCGGTGAGCCGAACTATATCTTTAAAACCTCGTAACTTGAACTTGAATTCGGTGATAAAACTGTCTTTCAACAATTCGCGCAATTCGGTGGCGTTGTAAAGAATTCCAGAATTTAATTCCTGACGCATTACTTCGTCGAGTTCTATCCAATCTACTTTTTTGTCATAATTGAGTTCTAAAGTATCAGTATTTAAAGCTGGCGAAATATCTAAATTTACTGGTGGAAGTTGTGCTGTATCGCCAAGTAGAATCATTTTGCAATTTTCACCACTATAAATGTAGGAGATTAAATCGTCTAACAAACTTCCGTTTTCATACATTTTACTTTCGGCTGAAACATCTGAAATCATAGATGCTTCATCGACTATAAAAATGGTGTTTTTGTGTTTATTTTGTTGCATGGTAAAGGCAACTCCGCCACCACTAGTTTTCTTTGGAAAATAAATTTTTTTGTGAATGGTAAAGGCAGGTTTGTTAGAATAATTGGCAATAACTTTGGCAGCTCGACCTGTTGGCGCTAATAAAACATATTTTTTATTGACTTCAATTAAATTATTTACAATAGTAGAAATTACAGTGGTTTTTCCTGTTCCTGCATATCCTTTTAATACAAAAATGCAATCGTTGTTGTCATTAATAATAAAAACTGCAATTTTTTTAAAGAAAGCATCTTGCTTAATCGTGGGATTAAACGGAAAGTTATTGGATAAAATAGAATAGAAGTTTTTGGTATTCACTTTTTATTATTCATTATATGCAAAGTAATGAAAAAGAAATTAAGTTTAGATTATAAATTTGATATTATAAAATAAAGTATTTTCTTATAAAATATAATAAAATTAACAAAAAATAAGTATTTAATCGATTATATTTTCATTTAAACGTTTTAATTGAATAGGTTTACATCACAATAAAATAATTATAATTAACCTAAAATTTTAAAAAAATGAAAAAAATTTAATTATTTGTTACAATGGCTACTTTTTTATCATGTAGTAAAAATGAAGAAACTACTGATGTAGTTCAAAATCAATTTCTACATGAAACAGAAACATCGAGACTTGGAACCTCATTCCTTGTGGAACCGATTTTTGCTGGACAAAATTACGATGCTGGATACATAGAGATAAGTAATGATGGTGTAAATTTTGAGGTAGAATATTTTGCAACTGGAAATTGGAAATTTTCAGAATTGCATTTATATGTTGGTGACATGATTACTGCTCCAACTACAGGTTCAGGAAACCCAATTCCGGGAAGATTTGACCATAAAATTACATTTACAACACCTGTAACTTCATATTCATTTGTAATACCAATAAGTTCTATAAATGTTGGAAACGGTTGTGTTATTGTTGCTGCTCATTCTAAAATGAAACGTTATAATTCTACTGGTGGAGTAATTCAACAAGAAACTGGTTGGTCAGG
>JAYTPS010000309.1:0-5502 GCA_043747155.1 Flavobacterium sp.
CTGGCAACTTTTTTTCTGGCAAACCATTAGTAGTAGCATTGTTTGAACCACCTAAACTAGGCAAGCTCAATCCACCAACATCGTTTGCACTAAGTTTTATGGGCGAATCTTTTTTTAACCCTAAAGCATCTTTTGCTTTTTGAGTGTATTTATCAACTTTTGTGTTTACTCCATCATTAATTTGATTTTGAGTATCATTTATAGCTGTAGCAACTTCGCTTTTTGCATTTTGCAATCCTTTATTTTCTTCGGTATAATTATTTAATTTTGACATTCCATCAGCTTGATTTTCGCTTAAATCACTTGCGTTAGGATTAGAAGTTCCAGCCATAAGATAACCTCCATCTCTGGTTTCTATAACTTTTTTTAATACATCTATACCATCACTTCCCACAACTCGTGACCAAAGTTCTTCTCCATTTTCTTTAATTTTTAAAGCAATATAATCATCAGCGTTTTCATTGGCTTTTTTTCTTTTTCCTAAACCTCCTTTTGATAATGATGATTCACTTTGTAAGTAAGCTCCAAGCAAGAAACTATGGTCTTCATTCTCTACTATTGATGTTAAAACATCTACTTTTCCAAAATTAAAGGTTTCTTGCCAAACGATTTCGGCTTGCTCATTCAGTTTTAATACCCATAAGTCTGTTCCGCTAATATTGTTTAAATTTTTTTCATTAGAATTTGGCGAATTAGAATTTCCTCCAACTATATATCCTTTATCAAAAGTTTGATGTACCACACACAATTGATCATCCTTGTCGCCACCAATAGTTTTTTGCCATTCGATTTCACCTTTAGTATCTAATTTTATTATCCAATAATCACCAATACCTTTATTATCATTTGTTTTATTTCCAGATGCAGGAGAATTTGAATAGGCACCAAGTACATAACCTCCATCAATTGTTTGTTCAATACTTCGCAATTCATCATAGTAGATTCCACCAATAGTTTTTTGCCAAACAACACTTCCTTTAGAATCTAGTTTTACAATCCAACAATCTTCACTACCAAAAGAATTTTCAGTTTTGTTACCTGTAGCTTCTGAACTTGATGTGCCACCCAAAATAAATCCACCATCTTTAGTATGCTTTATACTATGCAATTTCTCTTGACTTGTTCCTCCAATTGTTTTCTGCCATTCTAGATTACCTTTGGCATTAAGTTTTATAATCCAAAAATCATTTTGTCCTATATTGTCATCCGTTTTGTCCAATCCTTTAACCGAGTTTGAAACACCACCCAATATAAAACCACCATCATTGGTTAATGCTATACTTTGCAAAAAATCGCTGCCAGAACCTCCAAAACTCTTTTGCCAATCTAAATCGCCTTTTTCATCCATTTTCCAAATCCAATAATCCAAATCACCATTATTGTCGTCAGTTTTATTTCCAGATTTTCTTGATAGTGAACTTCCAGCCAATATAAAACCATAATCCGCTGTTGGAATGGCATCCATAAGATATTCAGCATGCTTTCCTCCATAGCTTTTTTCCCAAAGAATATCTTGAGAATAACTGCTTAATCCCACGAAACTAGAACTAACTAGAAACAGGAATTGTAGTGTTGATTTTTTCATGTATTTGCTTTTTGTATGACTCGACTGCATAAATTTATAATAAAATATAATAGGTTGTGTATAATTTGTAAGTTTTTTATGTTAAATATTCAAATTACCAGTAAGAATGCACCTTCAAGGAAATTCATAATAGCAACATTTTAAAATTTTAATATATTTTTCAAATGTAAAAAAGCTAATCGAACAAAAAGTAAGCAAAATGCGTACATTTATGTTAAAGTTTTAAGTATTCATTTTTTTATTTTATAAAGCTACTAAATATATCTTAACAAAATAATAACAAGTAAAAAAAACTTAATAACAAAATTAATACTACAAAAATATAACTAATAACACATTTAAAAATGCGTAGAATTACGTGATTTTAAATAAAAAAAACTCCCAATAAATCAGGAGTTAAAAACCAACAAAACGAATTAATTAAAGCACTTCCAGCATGTTACATTATATTCTTCGTTTTTCAACGAATATTGAACACAATTAACCTCTTATAAAAGGAAACCAACAACAAAAAAAGTTGAATACCAGTTCCAGTTGGAAAACTTGTAGGTGATAGTGCAATTGCTTCAAAGGTATAAAATTAGAAATCTCTACTTCACCATTTGAGGTATTCAAAACAAATGGTGCAAAAAATACACTTTGCGAACGTGCATTTGCGTTAATATCAAAATCTTTAAGCAATAATTTGCCTTTTTATTAAAAAAGCTAAATAATAACAGTAAGCCGACTTAAAGCCGACTATACCTTGACTAAACTATAATAAGCATATTTTAATTATTAACTTTTAATCTTGCCTGAACCGACTTTGCATCTACACTAAAGACATTCTAATAATTAAGGGTAAAAGTGGCAGATGTTGTAAAACTATTATAGCAAATTTCAGAAAACAAAATGGTAAACAAAAACACCAACCTAAATCTATTGAAGAATTTTTGCTTTATCTAGGTTTGAATATAAGAGGAAGTTAGAAAAATTATTAAATAATTTGCTTGAAACAAAATAATTATATAATTTTATTTCTTTAAAACAATTAAACAAAACATATAAACATGGGAAAATTTGTAATTACAACTAGAAAAAACGGTGAATTTCAATTTAATTTAAAAGCTGGAAATGGTCAAACAATCTTGGCTAGTGAAGGATATAAAACAAAAGCTTCTTGCGAGAATGGAATAGAATCTGTTAGAAAAAATTCACAAGAAGATGATAAATATGATAGATTAGAAGCCAAAAGTGGTCAACCTTATTTTAATTTAAAAGCTGGAAATGGTCAAGTAATTGGAAATAGTGAAATGTATGAAACTGTAGCTTCTAGAGAAAACGGAATTGCTTCTGTAATGAAAAATGCACCAGATGCAACGGTCGATGATCTAACAGATTAAATAGTATTAAAATTACAATAAAACCAGTTTTTTGAAAACTGGTTTTTTTATTTTAAAATTATTATAAATTATGACATCTAAAATTTAAGCCAATTATTTACTGTCTTTTTTAAAAGATGATTAAGTTTGTACTATCAATTTTGCTAAATATATAAAATATGTTTCACTCAAAAATATCAGGATTAGGTTTTTATGTTCCTGAAAATGTGGTTACTAATGACGATTTGTCTAAACTTATAGATACAAACGATGAGTGGATTCAAGAACGTACAGGAATAAAAGAACGACGACATATAATTCGTGGTGAAGATACTACAACATCAATGGGTGTTAAAGCTGCCAAAATTGCAATTGAACGTTCAAAACTTACCAACGATGATATTGATTTTATAGTTTTTGCTACAATATCGCCTGATTATTATTTTCCTGGTCCTGGAGTTTCTGTGCAAAAAGAATTGGGCATGAAAACTATTGGAGCTTTAGATATTAGAAATCAATGTTCAGGATTTATCTATGCATTATCTGTTGCAGATCAATACATTAAAACCGGAATGTATAAAAACATTCTTGTGGTTGCGTCAGAAGTGCAATCGCTTGGATTAGACATGACCAATCGTGGTCGTGGAGTTTCAGTAATTTTTGGTGATGGTGCTGGAGCAGCAATAATTTCTCGTGAAGAAGATTTAACCAAAGGAATATTATCAACTCATTTACACTCTGAAGGTGAACATGCTAAAGAATTGGCAGTTTTAGCTCCAGGAATGGGAGGAAGATGGATTACAGATATTATTGCAGATAATAATCCAGAAGACGAAAGTTATTTTCCGCACATGAATGGTCAATTTGTTTTTAAAAATGCAGTAGTACGTTTTAGCGAAGTAATAAACGAAGGTTTACAAGCCAATAATCTTGAAGTTTCGGATATTGATATGTTAATTCCACATCAAGCTAATTTAAGAATTTCACAATTTATTCAACAAAAATTTAAATTAACAGATGATCAAGTTTTTAATAATATTCAAAAATATGGCAACACAACTGCAGCATCAATACCAATTGCACTTACAGAAGCTTGGGAACAAGGTAAAATTAAATCTGGTGATACTATAGTTCTTGCAGCATTTGGCAGCGGATTTACTTGGGCAAGTGCAATTATCAAATGGTAATATTTTAATAATAATTATTATAAAACTCGGAAAGTGATTTTCGAGTTTTTTTATTGTAATCAACTTAATTTAACACTTTAATTTTCTAATAAAATTCTATCTTTGCAACTCTAATATCAAAAAAAATGTCACTACAAGAAATTCTAAATCCAAGTATTAAAGAAGCAGTTCAAACTACCTTCGGTGTTGCAATCGATAAAATTGAATTTCAAGCTACAAGGAAAGATTTTCAAGGCGATATTACAATGGTTATTTTTCCGTTATTGAAAATTATAAAAGGAAATCCGTTAGAAATTGGAACAAAAATTGGCGAATATTTAGTAGAGAATGTTGCCCAAGTTGAAAAATTTAATGTTGTTGCAGGTTTCTTAAATATCGTAATTTCGGATGCATATTATGTAAATTTCTTTAATGAAATTAAAACAAATTCAACTTATGGATTTATTGATGCTATTGCAAATGACAAAGCTATTATGGTTGAATATTCTTCACCAAATACCAACAAACCCTTGCATCTTGGTCATATTAGAAATAATCTTTTAGGTTTTTCAGTTGCCGAAATTATTAAAGCATCGGGTAAAAAAGTTTATAAAACTCAAATAATCAACGATAGAGGAATACATATTTGCAAATCGATGTTGGCTTGGCAGAAATTTGGAAACGGACAAACTCCAGAATCTTCTAGTTTAAAAGGAGACAAACTGGTTGGGAACTTTTATGTAGCATTTGATAAAATATATAAAGAAGAAATAGAAACCTTAAAAACTCAAGGAAAAACTGAAGAGGAAGCTAAAAAACAAGCTCCAATTATTCTAGAAGCTCAACAAATGTTACTAGATTGGGAAGCAGGAAAGCCAGAAGTAATTTCACTTTGGAAAATGATGAACCAATGGGTTTATGACGGATTGGATCAAACCTACAAAAATTTAGGTGTAACATTTGATAAAAATTATTATGAAAGTGATACCTATTTATTAGGAAAAGAAGTTGTTCAATACGGATTAAAAAACGACATTTTTATTAAAGATGAAGATGGTTCAGTTTGGATTGATTTAACAGATGAAGGATTGGATAGAAAAATCGTAATGCGATCTGACGGAACTGCGGTTTACATGACTCAAGATATTGGCACAGCAATACAACGTGTAAAAGATTTTCCAGATGTAGACGGAATGGTATACACCGTTGGAAACGAACAAGATTACCATTTTAAAGTTTTGTTTTTAATTTTGAAAAAACTCGGATTTGATTGGGCAGAGAGTTTATATCACCTATCATACGGAATGGTGGAATTGCCATCGGGAAAAATGAAATCAAGAGAAGGAACCGTAGTAGATGCCGATGATTTGATGGAAGAAATGACTGCAAC
>JAYTPS010000310.1:0-3788 GCA_043747155.1 Flavobacterium sp.
GGACTCCAGTTGCACCTTTAAGTAGTTATTGGGAAGTAGGAACTGTTGCTACTCAGTATACAGGTAACGGAGGAGCATATGTAACACTAAATGGTGGCACTTACTCTTATGAAACAATTACATCTAGAACTTCCCATTTTTATAGAGATGTTGTAATACCTAGTGGAGCTACTGCAATAACTTTATCTTTTTATTGGAAAGGCAAAGGAGAGTCAGGATATGATAGAGCTCTTGTATATACTGCTCCAAATACAACAACTCCAATTGTAAATGTTCCTGCTTCAACATCAACAACAATTACTGGCGCTACATTAGTCTGGACACAACCAGCAGTTCAAGCAACACCAACTTATACTCTAGCTACTATTACATTACCTAATTCTCTAGCCGGAACTACCGTAAGATTAATATTTACTTGGCAAAATGACGGTTCATTAGGTACAACTCCTGGAGCTGCATTAGACAATATATCACTTGTTTACAATGCAGCAGCACCTTGTGTAACTCCGGCTAGTCAAGCATCTGCATTTTTATTAGGAACTCCAACATCTACAAGTGTTCCTGCAAGTTTTAGCGGTTCTGCAAATGAATATTTGGTGATTCAATCTACAACAAACACACCTCCAACACAACCTGTTAATGGTACTATTTATAATGCTGGTAATATTGCAACTTTAGGAAGTGGATTAACATTTATTCAAAGTAATAATTTAACAAGTATACCCGGAACAGGGTTAAATGGAAATACCCGCTATTATTATTTTATATATGCATATAATAATGCTTGTACTGGTGGTCCACTTTATAATACATCAGGTCCATTAACTGGCAATGGTACAACCTGTCCTGCAATTCCAAATACTTTTACAACCGCTAGTGTTGGCACAAATAGTTTTACGCTTAATTGGGCAACACCTACAGGAGGAAGTTCTTCACCAATTACTTATACAATACAAGTTACAACAGATGCTGGATATACAGCAAATATTGCAGGATCACCATTTTCGGTTGCTAATCCAACAGTTACATTAAATGTAGGAGGATTAAGTAGTGGTACTTTATATTATTATAGAATATTAGCTAATAACGGTTGTAATAGTGCTTATGTTAATGGAAGTGTTAGTACAACTTGTGTAGCTTCTAATGTACCTTATACTCAAAATTTTGATGGTGTTACACAACCTGCAATACCAACTTGTTTGAGTGTTGAAAATACTAATAGTGACACTAAATTTTGGAAAACTTGTGATGGAACATCTTTAGGAAATGCCACAACTGTAACTCCATTTTCAGGCACAAATCAAATGGGGATAGCCTATGATAGTACAAATGCAATGAATGACTGGTTTTATTTGAATGGAATTAATTTAACAGCGGGAACTTCTTATAGATTAACTTTTTATACAAGAGCTTATGTTTATTCTGGTTCTGATGAATTATTAGAAGTTAAATACGGTACTGCTTCAAATTCAGGATCAATGACAACTACTTTAATTCCTAGCACAACAATTCTAGGAAACATTGCTTATACTCAAAAATTTATTGATTTTACTCCATCTAGTACTGGAGTATTTTATATTGGTTTTCACGGAATTACTCCAGCAAATGTTTGGTACTTATTTGTTGATGATGTAAGTGTTACATTAAGTCCTACTTGCTTTCCTCCAACTTTAACGGCAACAACTGCAATAACAAATACAACAGCCACTATAAATTGGATGGCTCCAACAAGTGTTCCAGGAAGTGGGTATCAATATATTGTTTCAACTAGTAATAGTACTCCTATTGTTGCTGGAACGGCTGCTGCAGGATTATCAGCAAACATCACTGGATTAATAGCAAATACCACTTATTATGTATTTGTTAGAAGCAATTGTAGTAGTGGTGATTTTAGTACTTGGACTTCTCCTGGAAGTTTTTTTACAGGATATTGTGCTTCAACTTCAACCTCATCAACTTATTATATAAATAATTTTTCTACTACAGGTGGTACTGCAAATATCACCAATAATAGTTCTGGTTATTCTGCAACAGGTTATGGAAGTTTTATAGCACAAGTAGTTAGTCAACAACCCTATGGAACAGTCAATTTTTCATCTGCTTATACCGGAGGTACTTTTGGTTTTAATATATGGATTGATTGGAATGATGATTTGGATTTTTCTGATATTGGCGAAAAAGTATTTGCCTCTGGTGGTTATAACGCTTCAAATACTGGAAGTTTTACTGTTCCAGCATCTGCAATTGTTGGCAATCATAGAATGAGAATACGTGCTGATTATTTTGCAACTAATCCTATCGAATGTGGCTCAATTGGAAGTGGAGAAACAGAAGATTATACTTTTACAGTTATTCCTTTACCATGTGGAAGTAATCCTTCGAACATTAGTGTAAGTGCAATTGGATTAACAACTGCAACCATAAATTGGACTGCTGCATCACCAGCGCCAGCAAGTGGTTATCAATATATATATTCAACTTCTGGAACTCAACCAGGACAAGCTACACCAGCTTCAGGCTCAACTGGTGCAGGAATTACAACAGTTAACCTAACCGGATTATCTTCTGGTACTTTTTATAATGTTTGGGTACGATCTAATTGTGGTGCCAATCAAGGTGTTTGGGTTGGTCCAATAACATTTACAACTACAATAACACCACCAGTAACCACTAATGCAACTATGTGTGAAGGAGGAACAGGAACATTAACAGCAACTGCTTCTTGTACCAATTTATCTAATTTGGGAACAACTATAAATGGAGGTTGGGATCAAGGTTCTGACCCAAGAGCCATACGACCTGTAATATTTATTACAAATGCAACAGGTTGCCAATTTGATGGAGCTGGGCTTACATCAAATTATACGGCTTTAGATTTTCAAGTGAGTGTCACTGGAAGTTATGTTTTTACAATGGCAGATACTGCTGCATACGATGCTATGGGATATATTGTAATAAACCCTTTTACTCCTGGATCTTGCGGAAGTGGCACTTGGATTACAGGAGATGATGATAGTGGTCCCACTGCTTTAGAACCACAAATGACAGCTACACTTACTGCAGGAATAACTTATACTTTAATATCGACCTTGTATTCTGGTTCAAGTATTTTGATAACTAATACCTATCAATGGAATGTAACTGCACCTCCTGGAGGTTTTATTTCTGGTGTAATTGGTGGCAATATTCAATGGTATACTGCTGTAACTGGTGGACTTCCTATTGGCTCTGGAACACCATTTAATCCCGTTGGAGTGACTGGTTCTGGACTACCAAATACTAATACTCCAGGTACTACAACTTTTTATGCAGCTTGTCCAAGCAATCCATCAATTAGAACAGCCGCAGATTTTGTTATTAATGGACCAACTTCTACTATATCTGGCAGTGGTAGTACTTGTATGGGAAATGCTTCATTAAGTATTGTATTAACAGGTTCTTCACCTTGGAATTTTACATACACCGACGGAACAACTCCTGTTACCGTTACAGGAAACACAACAAATCCATATGTAGTTGCAGTTACACCAGCAATTACTACAACTTATACAGTTAGTGCATTAAGTGATTTAAATTGTACCGCTGTTGCAGCAAGTAGAATAGGAAGTGCCACAATTAGTAATACAAAAACTTGGAATGGAACAAGTAGTACTGATTGGAATATAGCTGCAAATTGGACACCATCTGTGGTGCCAACGTCAAGTGATTGTGTTGTAATTCCAAATGTAACAAATGACCCTATAATTACTGGAGCTTCATATAATGCATATGCAAATAACTTGACAATA
>JAYTPS010000311.1:0-3266 GCA_043747155.1 Flavobacterium sp.
GATTGTATTTTGCCATACGATCAGAACGCGAAGCTGAACCTGTTTTTATTTGACCACAGTTTAAAGCTACGGCTAAATCAGCAATAGTATTGTCTTCGGTTTCCCCAGAACGATGTGACATTACCGAAGTATATCCTGCATTGTGCGCCATGTTTACGGCTGCAATAGTTTCGGTCAACGTTCCGATTTGGTTTACTTTTACTAAAATTGAATTCGCAATTCCTTCTTTAATTCCGCGAGACAAACGTTCTACATTGGTTACAAATAAATCATCTCCAACAAGTTGCGTTTTATTTCCTATTAGTTCTGTTAAATATTTCCATCCTTCCCAATCGTCTTCATACATTCCGTCTTCAATTGAAATTATTGGATAATTAGTTGCTAACGAAGCTAAATATTCTGCTTGTTCTCTTGATGTTCTAATTTTTCCTGTTTCGCCTTCAAATTTTTTATAATCGTAATTTCCGTTAACATAAAACTCTGATGCTGCACAATCTAACGCTAACATAATTTCGTCTCCAAATTTATATCCTGCATTTTCTACAGCCATTTTAATTGTATCTAACGCATCTTCTGTTCCACCAGCAAGATTGGGTGCAAATCCACCTTCGTCTCCTACTGCTGTACTTAAACCTCTTTCGTGCAACACCTTTTTAAGGTTATGAAAAATTTCAGTTCCCATTTGCATTGCATGAGTAAATGAAGTTGCTTTTACCGGCATAATCATAAATTCTTGAAAAGCAATTGGCGCGTCAGAATGTGAACCACCGTTGATGATATTCATCATTGGAACCGGTAACGTATTGGCAGAAACACCACCAACATATCTATATAATGGCATTCCTAATTCATTAGCTGCAGCTTTTGCCACAGCAAGTGAAACTCCTAAAATGGCATTAGCACCAAGTTTAGATTTATTTGGAGTTCCATCCAGTTCTATCATAGTTTTATCTATAAGATTTTGTTCAAAAACTGAAGTACCCATCAATTCATTGGCAATTTTTGTGTTCACATTTTCAACTGCTTTGAGAACTCCTTTTCCCATATATGATTTTCCGCCATCACGAAGTTCAACTGCTTCATGTTCTCCTGTTGAAGCACCAGATGGTACTGCAGCACGACCAAGAACGCCATTTTCTGTTACTACATCAACTTCTATTGTTGGGTTTCCTCTTGAGTCAAGAATTTGTCTTGCGTGTACTTTAATTATAATGCTCATCTTTTATGATTTAGTATTTTTAAATTCCATTTTTTTATCAATTCCACAAATTTAAACAATCAATAAAAATAATCATACAAATATTTAAAAACTTATAAACTCAATCGTTTTAGTAAATTAATGCATTTGTTACACTCATCATTATTAAGTTTAAAATTCATTACCATTCAAACTTCATTTTTTACTAAATAATATTTAACAAAAAAACAAAATACATTTGAAACTAAAAATATGTAATACTTTATTTATAATAAATTAATAATAATGCTTTTAATCGATTTATAACAACTTTTAATCGATTATAATGAATTATATTTCTACTTTTATAAAAATAATTTCCCCAAATTAATTTAAAAATGAATAAATCTACATTACTTCCGCAAAGGAGAGTTTTTAAGAAATCTCTCATTATTATACTATTTTTTATTAGTATAAATTTTATAAATGGTCAAAGCTACAGAAGCCAAAGGTCTTATGTGGATGATTTTGGCAGGAATGAACTTTTTGTAAAAGAGTCATTGGCCGAATATTCTAAATCTATTGTGAATTCAATTTCTGAAGAAAGAACTGAAAACACCTTAAGCACTATTTATCTAAAATTAGAAAGAATAAATTCAATTTTACTAAAAAATGATAAAGGTTTGAATGGCGATTTACGATTGAGAGATGCTTTTATCAATTTAAACAGCAAAACCATTTCTTTGTTTAAGAGTAAAACATTGCGACTTAATGATTATAAAGAATTAAGCGCAATGAGTTTAGAGGAAATAGACAAGGTTTTTAAAAGAAAAGAAAGTGATATTGAAGATTATTATGCAGAGGTATTAAACTTTGAAAAAATGAAACGAGAATTTGGTTTACAATATGACATTAAAATTAGATCTTCAATTAGAAAAAACATTTTAGAGTATAATGCAATGGAAAACTTATTGTTTTATAAAATTAATGTAATAGATGAAAAATTAATTAATTTAATTAATCAAAATAAATCAGATGAAATTGTTGCTTGCATGTCTTATTTAAATACAATTAGCGATGATGCTTTATTAAAAGTTGCTATTTATAAGCAAGAAGTAAATGACATATCATTAAATAGTGCTAACAAAAAGTTTATTGAATACATGAAAATCAATAATGGAAGTTTATATTCATATTATGTTCAATTTGATAAATTAAATAAAGAATTACAACAAATGAAACTTGATACTGCAGGAGTTTCTAACGAAGAATATAACGCAACTGTAAGGAATTTTAATACTGTAAAAAATATTTATTATTCTGTTTTCGATGCTATTCAAAACAAAAAACAAGCTGTAATAAACAAATGGTATATATCTAATAGTGATTTCTTGAAAAACAATATACAATTTGAAAACAACTATGAAAGATATACTGATGTTGATTAATAATTAAGTATATTATTTTAAAAAAATATCCATATGATTTTAACTATCCTCCTATTACTATTTAGATCTTTAAAACGAATAAACTAATAGAAATTGTTTGTCCATTTTAATGACTATAATATTATATAATTATGAATAAAGATATTTATTACTAAAAATCTTATTATAAACATTGGGTTTGCAAAGATTTAAGATCAAAAATTCAAACTGAATATTAATTATGTAATCTTTAAATTTTTATATGTAACAACCAATGTTTATGTTGGAATTAATTTTACATCAAATATTAAATACTATATCTGATGAAAAATTTACCTACTAAAACAGACCAAAAAAATTATTACCAATCACTAATTTGGTTAGTAATGTTTATTTTTATCATGCCAACTTTTTCATATTCTCAAGAGTATAGAACAATTGAAGCATATGTTAGAGATTTTGCTAAAAACGAACTTTTTGTTAAAAAATCTTTAGTTGATTACTCGTCTTCAATTGTAGAAAATTATGAAGAAAGTAGAGCTAAAACCACATCTAATAGAATTACAGAAAAGTTAAAAAAAATCAACACTGCTTTATTATTAAATGATAAAGGATTTGAAAACAATACAGCACTTAGAGATAGTTTTATTAAAATGAATAAG
>JAYTPS010000312.1:0-15298 GCA_043747155.1 Flavobacterium sp.
AAATGCACCACCCATTGATCTAAAACGAGCTGTGCCATTAATGTTATCTTGAGCATATAATAATGCATCGTCAATATTCTGAGATTTTACAGTTGAAATTGCAAAAAATGTAATAAAAATTATAAATATTCTTTTCATTTTCTTTTTTTAAATAATAATTACCTTCTTCCGCCACCAGAGGAACGACCACCACCAGAAGAGCTTCCGCCACTATAACTTGGCGAATATGATCTAGGTGTACTTGTTTGAGTTCTAGGTGTAGATTCTGTTCTTGGTGTAGTTGTTGTTCTTGGTGTAGTTGTTGTTCTCGGAGAAGTAGTTGTGTTTCTTGGCGAAGATGAACTTGGTCTAGGAGATACAGTACCATTTGGCCTTGGTGTAGAAGTTGTACTGTAATCTCTAACATTATAGTTTCTTACATTGTTACTTCTTGGATTATTATTGTTGTAATTTCTAGGTGATGATGAGTTACTGTAATTTCTAACACTATTATTTCTAATAGAGTTGTTATTGCTTCTTCCTACATAATAATTGTTATAACTATTAGAATTAGATCTAGAATCTCTTCTTCCATAAGAATAGGCATAGTTATTTCCGTACCAGTTACTTCCATAACAATAATTTCCATACCAATTGTTATAACCCCAATAATTTCCATACCAATTGTTGTAACCCCAACTCGGACCATACCAGCTATTGAAACCCCAACTTGGACCATACCAACCGTTCCAACCCCAATTATTGCCATACCAATTGTTATTCCAATTTCCGTAACCATAACCATTATCATATACATTTACAATTATATTCTCATTTGCGTTAGAACCCCAACTTGAATAATTAGTAGAGTTGTTTGATTTTTGTTGTTGAGTAACGATAGTGTCATTATTGATAGAGGAATAATTATCAACATTTGTAAAAACCTCTTCACTTTCTTTATTTAAAGAACCAAAATATTCTTTATAATAGGCACTATTAGAATTATCTTTTTGAGTAACTTTTTTTGTGTCATTTCCATAAATACCATCATTGTCATAATAGGATTTATTTTGATGCGAACCACACGAAGTTATTGCCAAAGCAATTAATCCAAATAAGTAATAAATGGATATTTTTTTTGAAGTAAAATAATTTGTTTTCATATCTATAGCATTTTTATTGTTGTTCACTACAAAAATAGTTAGTTTTGCCGAACTATTTAGTTAAAATTATTAAAACAATTTTTATGCCAAACTATTCATTATGAGCAAGAACTTAACAAAAAGAGACGAAGACTATTCAAAGTGGTATAACGAACTTGTAGTTAAAGCCGATTTAGCTGAAAACTCAGGTGTTAGAGGATGTATGGTTATTAAGCCATATGGTTATGCAATTTGGGAAAAAATGCAAGCCGAATTAGACAGAATGTTTAAAGAAACTGGACATAGTAATGCCTATTTTCCTTTATTTGTTCCAAAAAGTATGTTTGAAGCAGAAGAAAAAAACGCTGAAGGTTTTGCCAAAGAATGTGCAATTGTAACTCATTATAGACTAAAAAACGATCCAGATAAACCCGGAAAATTGATGGTTGATCCTAATGCTAAATTGGAAGAGGAATTGATAGTTCGACCAACTAGTGAAGCAATAATATGGTCTACTTACAAAGGTTGGATTCAATCTTACAGAGATTTACCATTATTAATAAATCAATGGGCAAATGTTGTCAGATGGGAAATGAGAACTCGATTATTTTTAAGAACGGCTGAATTTCTTTGGCAAGAAGGACATACGGCACATGCTACTAAAATTGAAGCAATTGAAGAATCTGAAAAAATGATGAATGTTTATGCAGAATTTGTAGAAAATTTTATGGCTATTCCAGTAATAAAAGGATTAAAAACAGAAGCAGAGCGTTTTGCAGGAGCAGAAGAAACCTATTGTATAGAAGCTTTAATGCAAGATGGAAAAGCATTACAAGCAGGAACTTCACATTTTTTGGGACAAAATTTTGCAAAAGCTTTTGATGTAAAGTTTGCAAATCAAGAAGGTAAACAAGATTATGTTTGGGGAACATCTTGGGGTGTTTCAACAAGATTAATGGGAGCTTTAGTAATGACTCATTCTGACGATAATGGTTTGGTTCTACCTCCAAATTTAGCTCCAATTCAAGTTGTTATTGTACCTATTTTTAAATCAGACGAAGAATTTAATATAATTTCAGAAGTTGTTTATGATTTAGTTACTCAATTCAAAAAACTCAATATTTCGGTTAAATATGATAATAGAACAACTCAAAAACCAGGTTTTAAGTTTGCCGAGTGGGAATTAAAAGGTGTACCAGTTAGAATTGCAGTTGGCCCAAAAGATATTGAAAATAACACCTTTGAAGTAGCTAGAAGAGATACTTTAACCAAAGAATTGCTTTCTAAAGATGGAATTGTAAACTATATAAGTGATTTATTGCATAAAATTCAAAAAGAGTTATTTCAAAAAGCTATTGATTTTAGGACTTCGCATATCACTGAGGTTAATTCTTTTGACGAATTTAAACAGGTTTTAGAAACTAAAGGTGGGTTTATATCTGCACATTGGGACGGATCTTCAAAAACTGAAGAAAAAATAAAAGAATTAACTAAGGCAACAATTAGATGTATACCATTTGATAGAAAAGTTGAAGAAGGTAAATGTTTTTTTACAGGTGCTAAATCTTCTGGTAGAGTGTTGTTTGCAAAAGCATATTAAAAAAAAAAAAAATATCATTCAAATATTGCGTGAATAAAAAATAGTTGTATTTTTGCATCCGCATTGAAGAAGTTGGCCCGTTCGTCTATCGGTTAGGACGCATGGTTTTCATCCATGTAAGAGGGGTTCGATTCCCCTACGGGCTACAAATTTTTATATAAATAATATTAAGAAAAAATGGCAAATCATAAGTCAGCTTTAAAAAGAATTAGAAGTAACGAAAAAAGAAGAGTCTTAAACAGATATCAGCATAAAACTACGCGTAATGCTATTAAGGCGTTGAGATTAGCTGTTGATAAAGCTGATGCTTCTTCAAAACTTTCAGGTGTGATATCAATGATTGATAAATTAGCCAAGAAAAATATTATACATGATAACAAAGCTTCAAATTTAAAATCTAAACTTACTAAGCACGTTTCGAGTTTATAATTTAAATTTTCATATAACATTTAAAAAAAGATACGTGATTGCGTATCTTTTTTTATATATTGTTAATTGAGTGAAGCATTTCTTTTGTAATTGGTTTTGATAAAAAATTTATAACCATTGGATATAATTTTGATTTATTGATATCGCTAGGGTCAATTGTGGAAGATATTACTATTACTTTAGTATTAGAAAAAACATTAAAGTAGCCATTATTCGAAAATTCATCTAAAAATTCCCAACCATTCATAACTGGCATGTTTAGATCTAAAAAAATTAGTTGAGGAGAAATAATATTACTATTTTCAATTTTTTCTTCTCTAAGGTTGTCAAAATATTTTAGAGCTTCTTCCCCATTGTGAGCAGTTACAATTTCTTTTGAAAATTCAGTTTTTAATATTACTTTTTTGCATAACATTAATGTTATTGGGTCATCGTCTATACATAGAACTTTATTCAGCATTATTAATTATTTTTAAATGTAATTTTAAAACTTGTTCCAACACCTACTTCACTTTCAACACTAATTGTTCCACCCATAGATTCGACTTGAGATTTAACTAAATAAAGCCCAAGACCTTTACTATCTGCATAGTCATGAAATCTTTGATATAAACCAAATATTTTATCTTTATTCCTAACTAAATCGATACCTATACCATTATCTTTAAAACTAATGATTGTAGTATTTGCGATGTTTCTTGAAGTTATAGTTATTTTTAATTTACGAATTTCATCTTTATATTTTAATGAATTTGTCATTAAATTTAACAATATACTTTCAAAATAAGATTTATTAATAAATACAGTTTCTGCTTTTTCAAAATCCATTTTTATTATGGGTTTTTTTAAGCTAATAAGGAAACTTAATTGATTAAAAACATTTTCAAAAACATCTTTTATTGAAACATCTTCTTTATCAATTGATGGACTATCTTTTATAATAATAACTTTTACTAAATCATTAATTGTTTCATTTAAAAGCCCAGTTGATTTTGAAAATCCATAAATAATCTCTTTTAATTCTTCATTTTCAATTGGAATATCCTCAATTAAGTTTAATAAACCTGTTAAATTTGATAATGGAGCTCTTAAATTATGAGAAGTAATATAAGAAAATTGTTTTAAATCTTTATTGTTTTGAGTTAGTTCATTTATTAATTGTTCTCTTTCTTTTTCTTTTTCTTTTTCAACAGATATATCTCTTTGAATAGATATCCAATGTGATTGTTGATTATTTTCATTTTTAATTGGAATCATAGTAACATTAGCCCAATATTCTTCCTTGTTTTTATTTAAATTCAATGCTTCAAAACTAAACTCTTCTTTTTTCTTTAATGCTTGAATTAACTTTTTGAAATCATTTTTTATAGAGTTTTTATTCATAAAAACATTAGCGCTTTTGCCTATAATTTCTTTTGCCTTAAAACCTGTTATTTTTGTAAAAGCTGGATTTACATATAAAATTTTTGGGATAGCATTTGTAATTTCTGTAGATTCAGTTATTATTACTGAGTCTTTGGATTGTGTGATTACAGTTTCTAATAATTTTAATCGTTCTTCTTCTAGCTTTAACTTTGTTATATCCTGCATAGCACCAATTATTCTAGTAACATTTTTATTTTCATCCATTACTAGAAATCCTCTATCAAAAACATGCTTGAATGTGCCATCTGCACATTGAAATTTATAATAGTGCTGCCATTTTTCAGTTTTTTGTTCAACGTAACTATGAATATTTACTGACATTTTAATGCTGTCTTCATGATGAATTTTTTCGAACCACCATTCTATAGTTTCACCAACTTCATCTTCTTTATATCCATAAATTCCTAAAATACCTTTATTAAATTCAAATTTTTTAGTTTTAATATCCCAGTCCCAAATTGTGTCGCTTGTTGCTTTTTCAACAATATTATATCTTTCATTTGATTTTAATAAATCTTCATTTATTAAAGATACTTTTTTTAATTTTTTAAGATTTATTTTACTGGTAGTATTTAACAAGTATTTAAAAAGTAAAGTGAATAATGAAACAAATATTATAAAGATGAAAATGAAATTTTTAGATTCAATTTTTTGTTCAAAATATTTTATAAGAAAATATTGGCCAAAAACAACCAATAAAAGCACAATCAGAAAATAGGAAAGAATTATGTTATTCGATTTGTTTTTCATTACTCAAAAATAAAAAAATAAAACAGTAATTCAATCATTAATATAAAAAAAAATACTTTTTAAATATATTTTTTAAATATAAGTTATAAAATAGTAAACTATTATTATAAAGGTTTTTTTTAAAGAAATAAAGTGTACCTTTGCACCTCCTAAAAAAATCACATGGAATCTATTAGAAACATTGCAATTATTGCCCACGTTGACCACGGTAAGACTACTTTGGTAGACAAAATTATGTATCATTGTCAACTTTTTCGTGATAATGAAAACACAGGTGACTTAATTTTAGACAACAACGATCTGGAGCGTGAAAGAGGTATAACAATTACTTCTAAAAACGTTTCGGTTAATTATAAAGGAACTAAAATTAATATTATTGATACACCTGGTCACGCCGATTTTGGTGGCGAAGTGGAAAGAGTTTTAAATATGGCAGATGGTGTTTGTCTACTTGTAGATGCATTTGAAGGACCAATGCCTCAAACACGATTTGTTTTGCAAAAAGCAATTGATTTAGGATTGAAACCTTGTGTGGTAATAAATAAAGTTGACAAAGAAAATTGTACTCCAGAGGAAGTTCATGAAAAAGTTTTTGATTTAATGTTTGAACTTGGAGCTGAAGAATGGCAATTAGATTTTCCAACGGTTTATGGTTCAGCAAAAAACAATTGGATGTCTGACGATTTTAGAAACATTACAACTAATATCGAACCATTGCTTGACATGGTTATTGCTAATGTACCAGCACCAAAAGTTTCGGAAGGAACACCGCAAATGTTAATTACATCTTTAGATTTTTCTTCGTTTACTGGAAGAATTGCTATTGGACGTTTAGAAAGAGGTGTTTTAAATGAAGGAATGCCAATATCACTAGTGAAAAGAGATGGTAAAATACTAAAATCTAGAATTAAAGAATTACATACTTTTGAAGGTTTAGGCCGTAAAAAAGTACAACAAGTTATAGCTGGAGATATTTGTGCTATTGTTGGAGTCGAAGGTTTTGAAATTGGAGATACAATTGCCGATTTTGAAAATCCAGAAGCATTACAAACTATTGCAATTGATGAACCAACAATGAGTATGTTGTTTACAATTAATGATTCTCCGTTTTTTGGTAAAGAAGGAAAATTTGTAACATCGAGACATATTAGAGACAGATTAACAAAAGAATTAGAAAAAAATCTTGCAATGAAATTGGGAGAAACTGATTCTGCGGATAAATTTATGGTTTTTGGTCGTGGAGTTCTTCACTTGTCTGTTTTAATTGAAACGATGAGAAGAGAAGGATATGAATTACAAATTGGTCAACCTCAAGTTATTATTAAAGAAATTGATGGTAAAAAGTGTGAGCCAATTGAAGAGTTAACAATTGATTTGCCTGAGAATTTATCTGGTAGAGCTGTAGAATTTGTGACTATTCGTAAAGGAGAAATGTTGAGTATGGAAGCTAAAGGTGAACGTATGATTATAAAATTCAATATTCCATCTCGTGGAATTATCGGATTAAGAAATCAACTTTTGACTGCTACAGCTGGTGAAGCTATTATGGCTCACAGATATATTGGTTATGAACCTTACAAAGGAGAAATTCCTGGAAGAAATAATGGTTCATTAATCTCTATGGAAAACGGTAAAGCAATTCCTTATTCTATTGATAAATTACAAGATAGAGGTAAATTCTTTGTTAATCCAAATGATGAAATTTATGAAGGTCAAGTAATTGGAGAAAATTCTCGTAGTGATGATATGAGTATAAACGTAACAAAAGCTAAAAAACAATCAAATGTTCGTTCCTCTGGAAATGATGAAAAAGCAAGAATTATTCCACCAATTATATTTTCATTAGAAGAAGCTTTAGAGTATATTCAAAAAGATGAATATGTTGAGGTTACACCAAAATCTATTCGTTTAAGAAAAATTTATTTAAATGAAACGGATAGAAAAAGATTTAAAATTTAAATTTTATTTGTAAAATTTATTATGACTAGTCCTGAATAATCTGTATCAATTATTCAGGACTAGTCAATTAATATGTTTATCTCTTTAAACTAAAATGTCCTTTAGCACTTCTTCCATCATCAAATTTTACATTAAACCAATAATCATCAGCAGGAGCAAACGAACCATTAAAAGTACCGTCCCAACCTGAACCAATTGGTGATATTTGTTTTATTAGTTTTCCGTATCTATCAAATATATATATTATAGAATTTGAATAAAATCGTTCATTTGCACCTTTTATGTTCCATGTATCATTGTAACCATCACCATTTGGAGTGAAATATACTGGAACGCCAAGTACTGAAATTTCTATTGAAACTGTACCGCAACCATTCATATCTTTTATAAAAACAGTATGAATTCCCATAGGAACATTAGTAAAAAAGTTAGAAGTTTGAAAACCTTCTTCATAATCTAAACTATAAACATAATCGCCAGTTCCAGTAACAATAATTTCAATGGTATTAATGTCAACTAAATCTATAATTTCTATATTTTGAATGTGAGCAATATCAGACGCAACAACTTCGATGGTTTTGGTTCTAATACATCCATTAGCATTAGTTACATTTACTGAATATGTTCCACCTGTATTTACTGTTAATGTATAAGATGTTTCACCAGGAATAATAGTTCCGTTTAAAAACCATTGATAATTATAATCCGTTATTGGTGTTGTATCAAGAAGTCCTGCATCAATTGTAACAGTAAATGTTGGAAGATTGGTACATACTAATTCTTCGCCAGTTAATTCAATTTTTGGAACAGGAAATATTATAAACGGAATAGTATAGGTGTCAAAACAAGTTGCATTTATTGGATTAGTAACTGTTACTAAAACATTTTGATTAGAACTTCGAAACGGATTTGGCAATGAGTCATTATAAATTGTTCCGTCTTCTAAAGTGTATTTTACTTCTAAACCTGTTTGACCGTTTAAAATTAATGTTGTAAAAGTTGTGGTATTAAAATCTATAAAACCATCTTGATCTAATGGATTAATTTCATCATCACATACATTAACTAAACTTAAATCTAACGAAAATGCCTCTGGTAAATCATCAACTATAAACTGAAAAGTTCCAATTTCTTTACAAGGTGCATCATCAGCATCGGTTTCATTATTTTTTAAAGTTACCGTTATAGTTTGTGAAGTTGTAACCGAAAATGTTGCTGGAAAAGGTGATGTAATTGGATTGCCAGATTGGTCAACATAAGTAATGGTTTTGTTAGTTTGACCATTTAAAATTGTAGATTCAAGTGTTGAAGTATTAAAAATTAATGTTCCATCTTGGTCATCATCGCATGCTCTAATAATATTTGCTATACCAACTGGATAAATTATTGGAAGTTCTTCAACAATTAAATTAAATTTTCTAAAACCAAAACAGTCATTTGTTGAAGTACTTTCAACTCGAGCATAAATAACTTGTAAATTTGGATATCCAATGTTTCTGTAATTTGAAATTTGAGTTGTAGGAATTGCTAACGAATTACCAGACGCGTCAGTTTCTGCAAGAAAATCAGCTTCATTTTTATAATAATTTAATGTATAAGAACCAACAGGAAGCGCTCCAAGTAGAAAAGGAGTAACTGAACTAAAATCGAAAGTTGCAATTCCGTCTCTATCATCATTTATTGCGTCTATAAAGTCATCACATTTAACAAAGTCAGAAACTTGAACACTATTTGGAATTTGTGTTACTGATACAATTAAACTCATAGTACTAACTCTGTAACATCCGTTTATATTTTCAACTCTTGCATAAACAGTTGTGTTTGAGGTTACAAATGCAATAGGGTTTGCAATTAAAAAGCTAGGGTTTTCAGTATTTGCAGCAGCAAGATTTGTATAATATGTAAAAGTTTCGGATAAATAATTAGATGATATTACATTGTTTTTTTGACTTAAATTGAATGTTGAAATACCATCAGTGTCATCATCACATTGCACTAATGTTATTGGTGAAGTAATCACTGGCAAAGCATAAGTTGTTAAAATGGCATCGCTAGAAATTAATCCGCAGGAATTCCCATTTTTATTTAAAATAACTCTAAATTTATGTCCGCTCATTGTTGGTGAAACAGTTGTAACCGTTAAGATAATTGTTGTAACACCAGAATAAGTTGCGTTATTTACAAGGTTTGACCAAATTGTACCACCATCAGTTGAAATTTGCCATTGATAACTATTTACAGGATTAGTTGCAATTGTAAAAGTTGCATTTTGAAGTTCGCAAGTGGTAATGTTTTGAGGTTGGGTGTTTATATTTATTGGTGCAAAAACAATATAATTAGAATTTGGTGTTATATAACCTGCACCAGAAGTTACCAAACCATTAGTGTTAACAATTACTGGAGAATTACCTAAAACACCATCATTATTTGGATCTAGAAAACCAGCTTCAAAAACATCATTACAGCCATCATTATCAGTTTCTAAATCTAAATAATTATTTAGTAAATCGGCATCAATATTCGAAAGTGTATAATTTGAAGTTCCATTGTCAACAGAAGTTTCAAGAGAATTTGAATATCCATTTGTTCCAAAATTTGTACCGTCAACAATTCCGTTGTTATTGGTATCGCTTGCACCGCTTCCTGATTCTGCCAAGTCATAAATTCCATCATTATCACTATCCAAATCAAGATAATCTAAAACGCCATCACCATCGCTATCTACAGGAGTAATTCCGTTGTTGAATGAATTATCAATTCCATCTAAATTAGTATCTGAATTTGAAATTGCTATAAAAGTTGCACCTTGAGCTTCATAATAATCTTGAATTCCATCATTATCAGAATCTAAATCTAGCTGATCTGAAATGTTATCATTATCACTATTTTTAGGAACGCAACTTGCAAAAAACTTTAAGCTAACTCTATTTGCAACACTGTCTAAAAGATTTATATGTGTAAAACTTATTGATGTTGATAGATTGGTTAAAAATTTAAAAGTTCCTGTTCCTGCAGGTAAAGGAATTGTATTATTTAATTTGAAACGAATTTCAAATGATGAAAATTGAACTACACCACTTTCATAAATTCCATCATAGTTGGTATCAATTAACAATTGATTATCTGGATTTAAAACTGTAATGGTTTTGTTTATTGGAGAACCAACAATATATCTAGCAGTATCATTTAGTAAATCTAAAGGATTTGCAGTTGAAATATATTCAAGCCCAAAACTTATTGGTTGTGCAAAGTTTAAAGAATATTTTACAAAATTATCTTTTCCAGGAGCAACTTCAGATATAAAACTACCATCTGTAGCACCAACAAATGGAGTAGTGCTTACTGATGTTGATGTAGTTATGGTACCAGTAAAAGTGTTGTTGTAAGTTGCTACAGAAACTAAACCAGAATTAAAGTTTAGTAAATTTATATTTTGATTTCCGTAGGATTCAATACAATTTACAATTCCATCATTATCATTATCTAAATCTACATTATCATTTACGCTATCATTATCATTGTCTGGCGCACATACACTTACTGGAATATCATCAGAAAAAAGATTTATTCCACAAGCAGTAAGTGTAGCTTTTACTTTGTAATAACCAGGAAGAGTTGGACTATATGTTGCTGATGTTGCTCCTGAGATTGCGACATTATTAAAAAACCATTGATAAACATCGAAACCACTTAATGTACTCACTTCTAATTGCACATTTGGAATACAGTTGGATTGAGAAACATCTACTTGTTGAAAAGTTACTTCGGGTTTAAACACAAATCCAGAATAATAACCTCCAAATGTTGCAGCACCATCACTTCCATAAGCAGTTAAGTACAATTGACCTGTTGAAAAAACAGAAACATTTCCAGTAAAACCAGAAATTGTATAGCATTCATAGTTTGCATTTCCAATTACTGGTGTTGGACCAAAAGTTACAATACCCGCTGGTAAAGTTGCCAAAGTATAAGAAACTGAGTTTATCATAAAAGTTAAAACTGAACTAGTTTGAGTTGTAATTGTAACTCTTCCGGTAAAGTTTCTATTTCCTATTTGTTCAATAAAAGGAATATTGTCAATAACTCTAGGAGTTTGACAGCTTAATGGTGGTACAAAAAACATTTCTTGATTAGCTTGATCCGTTCTAATATTGTCTCCTACACTTTGAAAGGCAAAAATATCTTTAGATGCGGTTACATATAAATTTCCGTTTGCTGAATAATCAGTTCCAATTAATCCCACATATTCTCCAGCATTAAGTGTATAACTTGCTGTAGTACTTCCGTTTAAAAAAATTTCGGTACTGTCTTGATCTGCAATTAACAATACTCTTTCAACATTGGGCAAACCTGTACTTTTAATAAAAATATATTCAGCGCCAGTTCTTTCAGCAGAAACTATTTGATCAAATCCTAAATCTAAATTTGACATTTCGCCATTAGTTCCGCCATAAGATCCACAATTCACCGCAATTAGTTTGTCAGACGTTACCAATGAACCAATGAGTGCATCTCTATTTGCAGCAGTTGGTCCAGTTACAGCCATTACAAAACTTTCACCAGCATTTAAAATAATATTTGCTGGTGTGTTTCCTGCCGCTGCATTATTAATTAAAACTGCACCGGTTTTTATATCGTCAAAAGCTACAGTTGTATTGTTTTCGGTTGCTAATATTGAAACAAAAGTTAGATTATTTGGACTAAACGCTGATGCAAGTGTATTTATAAATCCACCTATTCTAAAATGAGTTCCTAAAGCGGCCAAACCTTTGGAGGTAATTTGACCAGCTTGATTTCCGTTTCCTGCAATTACTCTAGCAGTTACATAAACAACATCTTCGGCTTCAATAATATATCCTCTGTTGGATAAAATTGAATTAATTTCGGTTTCTCTTACATGAAATTGCGTAAAAAGTCCAAAACCAATATCGTGAACATAAGGTATATCTCTAGATACAACACCACTTATGGTTGTTCCTCCAAGTTGTTTAATAACAAAATTTACAGGTGTCACACTAGGAGTCGAAATGTATAAAAGCTGCTCTTCTGCTTGCACACCATCTGATCCTCCAACTGGTGGAATGTAGTGAGTTTTACTAAACTGTGCAAAGCAATTAATTGACAGTAAAGTAATTAGTATTACTAATAAGGTATTCTTTTTCATTCTATAAAATTAGTAAAAAAAATACAATTTTATCTTTTTAATGAAAAATTTCCTTTTATTGTTCTTCCGTTATTTAAAGTAAGTACAAACCAATAATCTGTTGAAGGTAATTGCAGACCATTTAATGTGCCATTCCAACCAAGCGAATCATCTGTAATAGAAACAATTAACTTTCCAAACCTGTCAAATATTTTTAGTTTAGAGTTGCTTAAATTATTTAGTTTTTCAATCTTCCAAAAGTCATTAATTCCGTCACCATTTGGAGTAAAATATCTAGGATAATCTAAAATAATGAATGATTGTTGTACAATTCCACAAAAATGTGTGTCTTTAACATAAAAATTATATTCTCCTGCAAAAAGCGAATTGAAAACCGAACTTGATTGATAATTAATTCCATCGATAGAATATTGATAATCACCCAAACCTGTTACAATAATTTCTGCCGAATTATTTACTCCATTAAAATCATTAATGTTTATAGATGTCACAGTAGCAATTACTGAAGTCAATACTTCAAATCTTTTAGTTTTTTCACAACCATTAGCATTGGTTACAGTTATTAAATATATTCCTGGTGCATTTATTGTAGTATAATTATTGGTATCTCCATTAGTCCAAATATAGCTTGAAAAACCTAAAGTAACTTCTAGATTAATTGGCAATAAATCACATAAATAAACTATTTCATCTTCAAAATTTGGAGGGTCAAAAGTGTTAACATTTAATGAAATTGGAATTATTCCATAACAATTTATACCATCAAGAATTTTTACATAAATAGTTTCAAGATTTGGTGATGTATTAGTGTAATTATTGCTTAAAACATTTTGATTAGTAATTGCATCATTTTCAGATATATAATATGCAAGAGTTAAGCCCAAAGGCAAACTGCTTGATAATGGTATCGAAATTAATGTATTTAAATTAAATAGTGTAATTCCGTCTTGATTATCATCTTCATCACAAATGAAAATTGGACTAATTACTGGAGTTGAATTATTAGAAATTTCTAAGTTTATTGTTGCATAACTTGAACATCCATATATATTTTCAGCTTTGGCAAATATTTGATTTGTACTACTATTTTGATAACTTGAAGGATTTAAAATTGGATTAATGTTGGATTGAGCATTAGCCAAACTTTCATAATAAATTGGAATTGATATTTGAGAGTTTCCAGAAGTAATTAATGAATTTAATTGTGATAAATTATAGGTTGTAATTCCATCATTATCATCATCACATTGTATTAATGTTTGATTATATAATGATGGTAGACTTGAATATTCAATATTTATTTCACCATGTGCAATACAAGTTGTACCGTTTATGGTTACTTCAACTTCATAAAATCCTTGAGAAGTAACTGTATAAGTTGGGTTGTTTTCACCACCAATTACCAATCCGTCTTTGTACCAAGCATAAGAATTTATTCCTGGCTCAGTGGCATCTAAAACTACGTTTTGACCTTCGCACACTGGGTTATTTGTATCATTTAATCTATCATCACCCAAATCTGTACCTACATCAAAACTACTTCCAGCTAAAAAAATAGCAGAATCGTATCTTATATTTTCTTCGTCGGCAATTACCAATTTAATATGGTAGGTAAGACCAGGAATTACATTGGCATGTGCCGTCATAACAACGGTTTGACCATTAAAATTTATAGGATGAACAGTATCATTGTAACTACCAAAATATTCTTCGTTTTGAGCATTGCAACCATTAGTTCCAGAAATTAATGGGTGAACTGATGTAACTTTAACTGGCGCAGTAGTTGCTGGTATTAATGCAAGATTTTGGTATGCATCTGTACTTCCTGCAACTTTTAATAAAAAAGCAAAACCATCAGAGTAACGACATGGTGCTGTGCCTTGATATTCTTCAGATGCAAAAATATAATCAAAACTTATTTGGCTTGTTAATGGAGTAAAATCGAATTCTAAAGCTGTTGCATTAAAAGTTCCTGTAATTCCTAATGCTTGTTCTAAAGTAGCATCACCTTGCCAAAGAACAGAACCTTCATCTATTAAATTATCATTTGGACCAGCAGTTCTATTGGCTTTAGAAGTACTTAAAACTATTCCGTTTGCAAAAGGAAAATCGGTTCCTGAATAACTAAAATAACCATAGCTTTGTTGACCAGCGCTATAAGTATCACCTGAAACGGCAAAATTAGAAACTGTAGCACATGGACTATTTACCAAAACATTTTCTACTAAATCTTGTGCAGTGAAAGTATCATTAACAACAATATTTTGTGCCAAATTTTTGAAACTAATTAATAGTAAAAAAAGTAAATAAAAATATTTTTTTTGAAAATTCATAGTATTTGCAAATATACTATAAATCTCGTTTTTTAATAATAAAATAGGATAAGAAAATAAAAACTGCAGTCCATACTAAAACAATTAAAATAGAATACCAATGAACACTATAATCTTTCAAATTTTCTATTCCTACTTGAGTTCCAATAGATTTTATTATTGCCAATCTTGTAATAGGTTCTACAATTAAATTACTCATAGACTCTAAAGGTAAAAACTGTGTAAAATTTCTTGCTGTATCACTTTTTGGAAAAACTCCGAAGTTTAAAACTCCAATAATTATTCCTTCAATAATATTCCAAACAAATAAAAATCCTAAAGCAAAGGCCGACTTTTTTACTAATATTCCTAAAAACAAGCAAAAAGAAAAGAAACCTAATAGTTTTACAAAATAACTCAAAAGATATTCCATTTCAGAAAAAATAATACTTGGTTCATTAAATGAAGAAAATAATAATCCTAAAATTAATGAAACTATAAACACAAATACTGCCGATATTGCTGCAAATAGTGTTAC
>JAYTPS010000313.1:0-6272 GCA_043747155.1 Flavobacterium sp.
CTTTAAGTAAATTAAAATGTTGGAGATTGGTTGAAATTATTGAAAGAGCTAAATAATTATGGTACAACAAGAATCAAGACTAAAAGTCGCAGACAACACAGGAGCAAAAGAAGTTTTGACTATCCGTGTTTTAGGAGGAACGAAACGTCGTTATGCATCTGTAGGAGATAAAATTGTAGTATCAATTAAAGATGCAACACCTAACGGAAACGTTAAAAAAGGTGCTGTTTCAACTGCAGTTGTTGTACGTACCAAAAAAGAAGTGAGAAGAGCTGATGGATCTTATATCAGATTTGATGATAACGCTTGCGTTTTATTAAATGCTGCTGGGGAAATGAGAGGTACTCGTGTTTTTGGTCCAGTTGCTAGAGAACTTCGTGAAAAGCAATTCATGAAAATTGTATCATTAGCACCAGAAGTGCTTTAATTCGATTAATGATGACAAAGTTAAAAATAAAATCAGGTGATATTGTAAGAGTTATATCTGGAGACCATAAAGGTACTGAGGGTAAAATTATAAAAGTTGACCGTGAAAAAAATAAAGCGATTGTTGAAGGTACTAACATGGTTTCAAAACATACCAAACCTAGTGCTAAAAACCCTCAAGGTGGAATCGTAAAAAAAGAAGCTCCTATTCATATATCAAACTTGTCTTTAATAGATCCAAAATCTAAAGAAGCTGTGAAAACAGGTACAAGAATTGAAGGTGATAAGAAAGTGAGATTTTCAAAAAAATCTAATCAAGTACTATAGTTATGGCATATATACCTAGACTAAAAGAAGAATATAAGAGTAGAATTATTCCTGCTCTTAGAGAAGAATTCGGCTACAAAAATGTAATGCAAGTTCCAAAACTTGAAAAAATAATTTTAAGTCGTGGAGTTGGTGCAGCTGTATCAGATAAAAAGTTAGTCGACTACGCTGTAGACGAATTAACAAAAATAACTGGGCAAAAAGCTTTAGCCACAATTTCTAAAAAAGATGTTGCATCTTTCAAATTAAGAAAAGGAATGCCAATTGGCGCTAAAGTAACTCTTCGTGGAGAAAGAATGTATGAGTTTTTAGATAGACTTATCACTTCAGCTTTACCTCGTGTTAGAGACTTTGGTGGAATCAAAGCTACTGGATTCGATGGAAGAGGAAATTATAACCTTGGTGTTTTGGAACAAATCATTTTCCCTGAAATTGATATTGATAAAGTTAACAAAATTTCAGGTATGGATATTACTTTTGTTACATCAGCT
The DNA here is from genome assembly GCA_043747155.1 of Flavobacterium sp. Classification (GTDB taxonomy): domain Bacteria; phylum Bacteroidota; class Bacteroidia; order Flavobacteriales; family Flavobacteriaceae; genus Flavobacterium. Next base: position 1,245 of record JAYTPS010000313.1, read on the forward strand.
GCAACTGATAAAGAAGCAAAATCATTATTAGCAGAATTAGGTTTACCTTTTAAAAAGAATTAAGATATGGCTAAAGAATCAATGAAAGCCCGAGAGGTTAAAAGAGAAAAAACGGTAGCAAAATATGCTGAAAAGAGAAAAGCGCTTTTAGAAGCTGGTGACTATGTAGGTTTACAAAAATTACCTAAAAATGCATCTCCTGTTCGTTTACACAATCGTTGTAAATTAACTGGAAGACCTAGAGGGTATATGCGTCAATTTGGACTTTCTCGTGTAACATTTCGTGAAATGGCTAACCAAGGATTAATTCCAGGTATTAAAAAAGCTAGTTGGTAAAAAATAATTATTTAATTGGTTTAAGGTTCAACAGAAATAGTTTTTATTGAAAACCAAAACCACAAATTTATACATATGTATACAGATCCAATTGCAGATTATCTTACGAGAGTTAGAAATGCAGTGAGAGCTAACCACAAAGTGGTTGAGATTCCAGCATCTAATCTTAAAAAAGAAATCACAAAGATTTTATTCGATCAAGGATATATCTTAAGTTACAAGTTTGAAGAAAGCTCTGTTCAGGGTTCAATTAAAGTTGCTTTAAAGTATGATAAAGACACTAAAGAGCCAGTAATTAAGGATATTCAAAGAATTAGTAAACCAGGTTTACGTAAGTACGCAGGTGCTTCTAAATTACCAAGAATCTTAAATGGTTTAGGTATTGCTATTGTTTCTACATCAAAAGGATTGATGACTGGAAAACAAGCTAAGCAATTAAATGTTGGTGGTGAAGTAATTTGTTACGTATACTAATTTTAAAATACTAAGCGATGTCAAGAATAGGAAAAAATCCAATTGTAGTTCCTGCAGGCGTAACTGTTGATGTTAAAGATGCATTGGTTACAGTAAAAGGAAAACTAGGTCAATTAACACAAGAGTTTACAGACGTTAATGTTAAAGTTGAAGATGGTCAAGTATTGGTAGAAAGATTTTCAGACCACAAAGATCATAGAGCTAAACATGGTTTATACAGATCATTAATCAATAATATGGTTGTTGGTGTATCTACTGGTTTTACAAAAGAGTTAGAGCTTGTTGGTGTAGGATACAGAGCTTCAAATCAAGGTCAAAAACTTGATTTAGCACTTGGTTTTTCTCATAATATTGTTTTAGAAGTTGCTAACGAAGTTACTTTAGAAACAATCTCTGAAAAAGGTAAAAACCCAATAGTTAAATTAACCTCTTTTGATAAACAACTTTTAGGTCAAATAGCTGCTAAAATTAGAGGTTTCCGTAAGCCAGAACCTTATAAAGGAAAAGGTGTGAAATTTGTAGGTGAAGTATTAAGAAGAAAAGCTGGTAAATCAGCGTAAAAATATAGATTATGTCATTATCAAAATCTGAAAGAAGACAGAGAATCCAGTATAGAATAAGAAAGATTGTTAGCGGTACTGCTGCTAGACCAAGACTTTCTGTATTCAGAAGTAATAAAGAAATCTATGCTCAACTCATAGACGACGTAAATGGTGTTACTTTATTAGCAACTTCATCAAGAGATAAAGAAGTCGATTCTAAAGGTACTAATGTAGAAGTTGCAACTAATGTTGGAAAACTGGTTGCAGAAAAAGCATTAAAAGTTGGTATCGATACTATAACCTTTGATAGAGGAGGTTATTTATATCATGGTCGTATTAAATCATTAGCAGAAGGTGCAAGAGCAGCTGGGCTTAAATTCTAATATAGTATGTCTAAATATAAAAATGTAGAATTAGTAAAACCAAGTGGTCTTGAGTTAAAAGATCGTTTGGTAAGTGTAAATCGTGTTACTAAAGTAACTAAAGGTGGAAGAGCTTTTGGCTTTTCAGCAATAGTTGTTGTAGGTGATGAAAATGGAGTAGTTGGACATGGTTTAGGTAAATCTAAAGATGTTTCCGAAGCAATTGCTAAAGCAGTAGAAGATGCCAAGAAAAATCTAGTAAGAATTCCTTTAAGTGGTCAATCTGTTCCTCACGAACAAAAAGGTAAATTTGGTGGTGCTCGTGTATTTTTAATGCCTGCATCTCATGGTACAGGAGTTATTGCTGGTGGAGCTGTTCGTTCAGTTCTTGAGTCAGTTGGAATTCATGATGTATTATCAAAATCTCAAGGTTCTTCTAATCCACATAATGTGGTTAAAGCAACTTTTGATGCATTGCTACAAATGAGAAGTGCCTACACAGTTGCAAAACAAAGAGGCGTTTCTTTAGAAAAAGTTTTTAAAGGTTAATTCAAGGAAAATATGGCTAAATTATTAGTAAAACAAGTTAGAAGCAAAATCAATTGTCCCCTTACACAAAAAAGAGGGTTAGAGGCTTTAGGTCTTCGTAAAATGGGACAAGTTGTGGAGCATGATTCAAATCCAACTATCCTTGGAATGATAAATAAAGTTAAACACTTAGTTTCCGTTGAGGAAGTTAAATAACAATTATAGTTATGAATTTAAGTAACTTACAACCAGCTGAAGGTTCAACACATAATCAAAATAAAAGATTAGGTAGAGGAGAAGGTTCTGGTAAAGGTGGAACTTCTGCAAGAGGTCACAAAGGAGCAAAATCTCGTTCTGGATATTCTAAAAAAATTGGTTTTGAAGGAGGTCAAATGCCACTTCAAAGACGTGTGCCTAAGTTTGGTTTCACGAACATTAACAGAATTGAGCATCAAGGTATTAATCTTGACACTCTTCAAAAATTAGTTGACAACGGAATTGTTACTGATACTGTAGATTTTTCAGTAATAGTTGAAAATCGTTTAGCTACCAAATCTGAATTAGTGAAGATTTTAGGTAGAGGTGAATTAAAAGCTAAATTAAAAGTAACCGCTCATAAATTTACGGCTACTGCAAAAGCCGCTATTGAAGCTGCTGGTGGTGAAGCTGTAACATTATAATATTCTGATTTTATGAAGAATTTTATTGATTCGTTTAGAAATGTATGGAAAATTGAAGAGTTGAAGAATAGAATTCTTTGGACTTTAGGTTTGCTTGTTATTTATCGCTTTGGTGCACAAGTAACTTTACCAGGAATTGACGCTACTCAATTAGGAGGATTAGCAGGTCAAACTAAAGATGGTATAGGATCTATACTTGATATGTTTACTGGTGGTTCATTCTCTAAAGCTTCCGTTTTCGCATTAGGAATTATGCCTTATATTTCTGCATCGATTGTTGTGCAATTAATGGGAATTGCGATTCCTTACTTGCAAAAATTACAAAAAGATGGTGAAAGTGGAAGAAAAAAGATTAATCAAATTACACGATGGTTAACAATTGGAATTACATTGTTACAAGGTCCAGGTTACATTTATAATTTATATAGAACTTTACCTAGTAGTGCATTTTTATTAGGATTTGATTCTTTTTCATTCTTATTTTCTTCGGTTTTGATTTTAACTACAGGAACAATTTTTGCAATGTGGTTGGGTGAGAAAATTACCGATAAAGGTATTGGAAATGGTATATCACTATTAATTATGGTTGGAATTTTAGCAAGACTTCCTCAAGCATTCATGCAAGAGTTTACTTCTAGAGTTACAAACAACAATGGTGGATTAATGCTATTAGTAATAGAAATTATTATTTGGATGTTAGTTATTATTGCTTGTGTACTTTTAGTAATGGCAATTAGAAAAATACCAGTACAATATGCTAGAAGAACAACAGCTGGTGATTTTGAGCAAGATATGTTAGGTGGAAATAGACAATGGATTCCTTTAAAACTTAATGCAGCTGGAGTTATGCCAATCATTTTTGCTCAAGCAATTATGTTTATTCCAGCGGCTTTAGCTGGAATATCTGAATCTGACACATCTAAAAGCATTGCTACAACATTTAGTGATATGTTTGGTTTTTGGTATAATTTAGTTTTTGCCTCACTAATCATAATTTTTACATTCTTTTACACAGCAATTACAGTTCCTACAAATAAAATGGCAGATGATTTAAAAAGAAGCGGTGGATTTATCCCAGGTGTTAAACCAGGAATTGAAACTGGAGATTTTTTAGATAAAATAATGTCTTTAATAACGTTTCCTGGAGCATTATTTCTTGCTTTAATCGCTGTGTTCCCAGCATTAGTTGTAAGTTTTGGTGTGCAACAATCATGGGCAATGTTCTATGGCGGAACTTCTTTGATAATTATGGTAGGAGTTGCAATTGATACTATTCAACAAATAAATACTTATTTGCTGAATAGAGAGTATGATGGTTTAATGAAAAGTGGTAAAAATAGGAAAGCAGTAGCTTAATTTTTTATGGCAAAACAATCAGCAATAGAACAAGACGGATCAATAATTGAAGCATTATCAAATGCTATGTTTCGTGTAGAATTAGAAAATGGACACATCGTTATCGCACACATTTCTGGAAAAATGCGTATGCATTATATAAAATTGTTACCTGGTGACAAAGTAAAATTAGAAATGAGTCCTTATGATTTGTCTAAAGCAAGAATTACTTATAGATACTAAAGATATTCAAAATGAAAGTAAGAACATCAGTTAAAAAAAGAAGCGCAGAATGTAAAATTGTGCGAAGAAAAGGAAGATTATACGTTATTAACAAAAAAAATCCTAGATTTAAACAAAGACAAGGATAATTATGGCAAGAATAGCTGGGGTAGATATACCTAAAAACAAAAGAGGTGTTATAGCACTTACCTATATCTTCGGAATAGGAAAAAGTAGAGCTATTGAGATTTTAGAAAAAGCTCAAGTAAGCCAAGATATTAAAGTTCAAGATTGGAATGATGATCAAATCGGAGCAATTCGTGATGCGGTTTCTTATTACAAAATTGAAGGAGAACTACGTTCAGAAACTTCGTTAAACATTAAACGTTTAATGGATATTGGATGTTATAGAGGAATTCGTCATAGATCTGGTCTTCCATTAAGAGGACAAAGAACTAAAAACAATTCTAGAACAAGAAAAGGTAAAAGAAAAACTGTTGCTAACAAGAAAAAAGCAACTAAATAGTAAGTAATATGGCTAAAGCAAGT
>JAYTPS010000314.1:0-3951 GCA_043747155.1 Flavobacterium sp.
GAAAAATCGGGTTCTTGAATGTTTTTATCGATGACCGTTTGGAGTTTAGTATAGAATTTTTCGTCTAATAGACTAACTTGGTTTTCTTTAGGTTTTAGAATTAAATCTTTGGTAAAATGACGTTGTAATTTTTTTCGTTCTTCGAGTAATTGAAAGATAGTTTCTTTTACAATTTCATTATTAAACGGTTTGGTTAGAAACACATTTGCTGTAGTTTTTAACGATTGAAGATGTGCTTCGTTTGAACTTTTGGCAGTTAAAACAACAATTGGAATGTGCGAAGTGAGTTCGTCATTTTTAACTAATTTAGAGAATTCTAAACCATCCATTTCGGGCATCATTAAATCGGTTATTATGATATCTGGAATAGTTTTTTTAGCCATTTCAAAACCTTGTTTTCCATTTTCGGCTTCAATTATCTTATAATTATTGATGAATAAATTATGCAATAACAGTCGAATATCTTCATTATCATCAACAATCAATAAAACTGGTTTGTCCGAATAAAAATCAGAACTATCATCAATTTGAATTACAGTTTGAGTTTCAACAGCAATTTCAACTTGAGGCAAAGGCAATTGCACTTCAAAAGTGATGATATTGTTTTCAATTTTAGTTTCGATAGTTCCTTGATACAATTCGACTAATTCTTTTATTAACGATAATCCGATTCCGACACCTTGTTTATTCTCGTTTAGTTGCGTGTATCGTTCAAATATTTTAGGCAAATCCTTTTTATTAATAGAACTAAAATTGCTTATTTTTAGGTTTAATTTCTCCTCTTTATTAATAGCTGAAAAAGTAATTTTTTGATTTTCTGGTGTATATTTTAATGCATTAGACAACAAATTAGAGATTATTTTTTCCAAAGCATCGCTATCAAAAAGATGTGTTAACGATTGTTCTTCAACAATTGAACTAAAAATTTGATTGTTCTTTTTTGCCTGAAAAACAAAAGGTTCGATGACGCTTTTTATAAAAGAAGATATAATTCCTTCTTTGAGATTTAAAGTTACTTTTCCGCTATCAATTTTAGATAATTGAAGCATCTGATCAACCAACTCTAACATTCTATCGGTATTTTTTTCAACCATAGAAAGTTGTTGCAAGTGAGAAGGATTTGATGTTTCGGCAATAATTGATTGAATTGGCGATTTTATTAAGGTAAGTGGCGTTCTGAATTCGTGTGAAATATTGGCGAAAAACTTCGATTTTAATTCATCTATTTCTACTAATGCCATTTTATCAATTTCAACTTGCTTGGTTTTTAAATTTAAAGCGTAAGTAAAAAAAAGCACTTCGATAATTACTCCAATCAAATTATAAAAATGGTTTACTGGATTTCCTCCTAAAAAAAGGTATGAAATAATATGAAGTATGAACGATAGAACCAAAAAAACGTTTCCGTATAAAATGTATTTTAAATAACTGTGTTTTTGATGTTGTAGTAATCGTAAGATAAAAAGCAAAGTAAAAATGATGGATGTAACTCGAAATAAAACTGCCATGTAAATATTAAGATGTAACAATCGATAACCATTTATGAGTCCGGAAACGTGAATAAAAATGATGTAACCAATTAGAAAAACAAAATAGCAATACAACGGAATTCTGAAAAATTTTCGATCTTTTTCGTTGATTATTGAATAGACGAAAAGTCCGTAAAACATAAACGATAATGCATAACAAGAGTCGAGCATTAAGTTGAAATAGTATTTGTAATTGCCTAAAAAAGTATGTTTTAATTGGTCGATTATTACAATAAAAGTAAACATTGAAAACATCAAATAAGCTACATAATATAAATAAGTTTTGTCTTTGTATTGAAAAAACAAAAGCAAATTATACAACATCATAATTAACAATCCGCCAGCTAAAAAGCAAAGTATTAAAAAAGTTGGCAGATTGTTTTTGTCTTCATCTAATAGTTTTTTTTGGTAATTTTCTAACGAATAAAAATCAATATTCAACGCTTTTGCATCGTTAAACTTATTCCAAATTTCGGTTGATAAAAGAATTGATTTTTTCTGTAAAGGTAAAAGTTGTACAATTAAACTGTTATCACTTTCAGGAAAATCTAGTTGATTGTTTTTAATAGAAAACCCTGTTTTTCGTTGCTCAACATTGGAATTATTGATTAAAAAAACCAAAGTTTCGTAATTAGAACTTGTTTTTAAAACTAGATTTAAAGTGTCGTTTTCTAAATTTGAAATACTAATTTTTTGCCATAATTGGTAATGAATGTCTTTTGAAACGGAGTTGTCAATTGATTCTTTATTAATTTTTTTTAGGTTTTTTAACTCCAAAATTTGTTTATATGTTTTGTTTCTGTCAAAATCTTTATAAAAAACAAAATAGGAATTAGCATTTTTATAGTTGAAGTTTTTAGTAATTGACAATTCATTTTCACGCAAAGTATTTTCCTTATTTTGGGAAAAACCTACAAAAAGGGAAAATAAGAAAATGATTGACATATTTTTTTTCATTATTTTGAAATTATTTTGATAAAGATAATTATATCCCAAAATTAAATTCAAAAAATGATTTAGTAATTAAAAATTGTAACAAAAGTGATGTTACATAATTTTAATTGAGTTTAAAATCAACTTCCAAATTCTCCAATTCTTCCAAAAGTTGTTTCGATATTTTTACCTTCAATCTTCTACTAGACATTTCTAAACTTGTTATTTTTTTAACTTGTTCTGTAGTAATTGGTGCAAGTTCTATAACATCATCTTCTTCTAGACTTTCATTTACATCAAGATTTTCTATATCTATTTCATCCTCATTTGACACAAGTAAAACTGGCTCAATGCTTTTTACATTATCTTCAGATTTTGCAACAAATTCTGTTTCTACTACTTCAAAATTTACAGTTTTATCACCTTCGTTGGCTTTAAAAACTTCGTTTAATTGCTGAATTAAATTCTGTTTTAAATCGTAAATATTCAATTGAATTGACAACTTTTTGGCAAATGTTGGTAACACATCAGCCAATAATTTAGCGTCTTGAAACGAAATTTGTGGTTCCGATTTTTTGCCTGTTTCTCTATTTACCCAACCATCTTTTACTCCAATTTTGAAATAAATAAATTGATTATTCACCAAAAAGTGACGGAATTTTAAATACTCTTCATTAAAAATTCTAAAATCGTGACTTTCGTCATATCCTTCTAAGGTAAATATTGCCCAATCTTTTCCTGTTTTTCCTGTTCTGTATTGCACATTAGTTACAATACCGCCAAAAGTTAAACTCTTTCCAATTAAATTATCTAAACTTTTAAGTTGTGCCAATTTTACATTACAAAACTGATTCATTTCATATTTATAATCGTCAAGCGGATGACCAGAAATGTAAATTCCAACCACTTCTTTTTCTTTAGCCAATTTTTCCATCGTGCTCCATTCTTCACATGGTGGAACAATTGGTTCGGCAATTTGAACATCGCTAGCTTCGCCAAATAAACTCACTTGCGATGAATTTTCATTCTCTTGAAATTTAGATCCATAACGGATTGCCTTTTCGTAAAAGGTTATTCCTTCACCTTCAATATGAAAATATTGTGCTCTGTGTGTGTTTTCAAAACAATCAAATCCGCCAGCAAATGCTAAACTTTCAAATGCTTTTTTATTGGCTGCACGAAGGTCTATTTTCTTGGCCAAATCAAATATTGATTTATAAGGTGCGTCTTTTCTATTTTGAACAATGGTATCAACTGCATTTGCTCCAACTCCTTTTACAGCTCCAATTCCGAAACGAACAGCATTCTCATTATTTACCGTAAATTTGTAAAAGGATTCGTTTACATCTGGACCAAGAACTTTTAATCCCATTCGTTTACATTCTTCCATAAAGAACGAAACTTGCTTAATGTCACTCATATTATTACTTAAAACCGCAGCCATATATTCTGCAGGATAATTCGCTTTTAAATAGGCAGTTTGATAAGC
>JAYTPS010000315.1:0-4563 GCA_043747155.1 Flavobacterium sp.
GATTGGATGATTTCAATCTATTGCAATATCGTGTTTTCTAATCTTTAATCAAACCACAACGCTATTGATATGTTGCCTTATTTAGATGAAAATATCGTGTTTTCTAATCTTTAATCAAACCACAACAAGATGTTCAATTAACGTTAGTTTCTGCTGAATATCGTGTTTTCTAATCTTTAATCAAACCACAACTAGCTTTGAAAAGCGCATCAGATTGGATTGAATATCGTGTTTTCTAATCTTTAATCAAACCACAACTGAAAGTTCTTGCATCTTTTGCGAGGCAGATGCCATAACTTCCAGTTGTGGTTTGGCTGTTTAAGACTATGAAAAACTTCATGTCAATGAACGCATTTTTTTAAAAATCTTGTCTCCCAATTATTGTGATGATTTCAATTTCATCACCTTTAATATTATAATAAATAGTGTCAACACCACAAACACAAAAACGTTCAATATCTTTATATTTTGTAACAATTGGAAACATAAATGGATTTGATACAATTTTTTCAAAGCATTCGTGAATCATTATTTGATATTTATCAGCTTGGGTTTCTCCAAACCTATAAATACCAAATTCGTAAATTCTAAATAAATCTTCTTTAGCTTCGCGACTTAAAAAATAACTATACAATGTTTAGTCTTTTTTTAAACTCGGCTAACATTTCTTCTTTAGTTTGTTTTTCAGCAAATCCACTTTTCAAACCTCTATCAATTTTCATTTGTACATAATCATGATATGCATCGCGATCACGTGCTTGTTTGATTAAATAGTTTACTGCTTCGCTTTTACTTGTAAATTCTTCCTTACTAACTTGTTCTTTTAACCATTCATCATTTTGATTGGCTAATGTGATACTTTGCCTTGACATAATTACAATTATTTAGTGGTGTAAATTTACACCAAATATTTTAATTAAAATTACAATTTTGAAATTTTTCCTGAAACTGAAATTTTTACTTTTATTGGATTAAATGTTTCCCAACCTGTTTTACCATCACCAAATCCTCTAATATTTTTATAAAATGGTTCAAAATTATTTTGTATTGACGCCTGTGAACTTTGTCTAAATTCATAAAATTTTGAAGATAATTTTTGAACTCTATACAATTGTTCTGTTAAAATATTATAATCTGGATTTTGCCAATTAATTTCATCTTCATTTAATCCTAATAAAAACATATCATTAATATGTAATATTGTAACTATTTCTTTTCCATCAGCTGGTAATTGATAAATTGGAAATCCTTTGCTTTTTCGTTCTACAACTGTCCAAAAAGTAACTACTTCTTCTTTATAATTTTCTTTTTCATCTTTGTAAATTAATACATGGTGATTGTTTCTTGGATTTACCCATTGGTTTACATTATCTTTTAATTTTTCTGCTCCACCAATGTTTTCATTCATTCTTATTTTCAAAATAGGAACTGGATTACCATTTTTATTAGGTAATAAAATTTGCGGTTGCTTTACTCCGTTTTCATCAATAATAAAAAAAGTGTTTGCAGGAATTGTTCCTTTTACAAATCCTCCTAATTCGTGTATCCGTTTAAATATTATTTTTTTAATAGCTTCATCAACTACTTTTTCTAATTGCTTTTCTGTTGTTAAACTGTCAATTGCTTTTCTAACATGAAAAGCTTCTTCACCATTAAAATTTCGTTTACCAAAAATGGTTTCTTTATGTAATTGTCCTCTTGCAGCAACACCTTTATTTATATGTGTTTTTCCATTTTTCTCAACTTTTGTATATCGAATAGTAATATCATTTGAAATACGTTTATGCGAAATCAATATTTTATCTATGGCTTTTTCAGCATCAAATCGGAAGGTTTCCCAAGGCATTGGAAAATCTTTTAAATCGTAGTTTCTGTTGTAACGATTCCACTTTGATAATTCTTGTAAATAACTTGTTTTACCGCAAGCCATAACTAATGCATCGATGGCATGATGGCGATGATCTTCACGAGTTTTAGCATTTTCATCATTCAAAACCGTATTCAAACCCCATTTTTGACGCATATTAGCAGTCATTTGTCCTGGAGAAACATTTACTTTTTTACAAATTTTTGATAAATATGTTGAAGCTTCTTTACTAATAAATCGAGTATCGTTTAATTGTCTAGAAGTAAAATCATCATCAAACTTTTGTTGCACAAATCGTTTGAATTTTTGATATGCATTTGGATATTCCTTTGTGTCAGAAAATAATTTTAAAGCACGTTCTTTAATTGCTGACCAATTTGATTCATCATTTCCATAATATTCATAAGGCGTTTTGTTACCTTTTAAACCATTTTCTTTTGCCCAACATAGTGTTTTATTGTTAAAGCTATCATTTAACGAACGACTCCAAGGATGAATGTGTTCTATTTGAATTTCACCAGTAAATAATTTTGCAACAGGAATTGCTACTCCAGTATAAGGACATGTTTGTTTACATTCTTCCCAAAGTTTGAATTTTAAAATGGTATCATGTGATACTCTTGCATATTTTTCTACTTCACTTTTCACTCTGTCATTTTCTCGTTCTAATCGTTTCTGATCTCTACGAATATTATTACGTTGTGTTTTAGAAATTTTTAAATCACGAGCCATCTCCACTTTTATTTCGTCAAGTTGTCCGTATTCTTCTATTAATTCATTAACTAATTTACGTAATTCGAATAAAGCTGTAATTACAATTGGGTTTCTAATGGCTTGAATTTCTTTATCGGCATCTTTACCTACTGGTAATTTTTCTAATATTATTTTTGAGTCAATTGATGCCGAATGGTGGTACAATTTTTTTAATTGTTTGTCATCATATTGAAAATCTTTACGTAGTAAATTCTTTAAAGTATCTATGAAACCACCTGAAATTTTAGATCTAATTATTCCTTCAACATTATCAATTAAATCGGATTGTTTTTGATTATTTTCTAAAGTATCATTTTGCCATTTATCGCCAAATGTATTTTTAATTCCACCCATAACTACAGCTATATCATAAGTATATCCTTGTTGAAGAAATTGTAAAATATTCGTAATTGCCTTTCTGCTCAAACTCGCATAACCATCTTTTACATTAAATTTTGAAATTGCAATTGCTTGTTCTTCTGTAAATTTCCAATTATTGATAGCATATTCTTTTAAATTTGATTTACTATCAAAAAAATACAAAACGTGCCAAATATCTTCTTGTTCTTTATCTGAAAATTCAAACCATTTTTTACCAAAGAATTTTTTATTTGATAAATTAGAAATAGTATGTGTTCCAACTATTTTATCATCGTCTTTGTAATTGAATTTGAATTCGGCACTTTCTTTACCAATTGCTTTTCTGAGTTTTTTAAATTCTATTTTATCAAACGAAAGTAATTGTTCAATTATTTGGTCTTTTTCATCTTTTGAAATTTTCTTCCCATTATATTCAACCGTATTTACCCATTGATAAATTCTAAACATTTCAACAGGAATTGCGCTTATTGGGCATTTAGTTTTTGTAATTTCAAATGAACAATTACCAACCAAATGCTTTTGTGAACGCAAAGGTCGTTGATGAAATAATATTCCATCTTCTTTATAATTATCTTGCTTTCTTCCGCCAAAAATTGTTTTTAAATCATAATTTAAAACGGAATGATATTGTGCTTGTTTCTCCCAAATCAATTCAAATTCATCCACATACATTTTACGAGTGGTATATCTGTTTCTAATTCTTTCTAAACCATCTTGAAAAGGTTGATTTTCTTTTGGATAAATTTCATACAAATAAGAACCTAAGGTTTTGCCTTCAATACTTTCTAAGGTTTCATCAATTCCAATTTTTCCTTCTTTGGCATTTCCTTTAAAAATAGTTCCATCGTCACTTCCACCTTTTCTGCTATTGCTTAAAAAACCTCTTCTTTGGATTAAATGATAAAAAATTCTACCAATTTCTTCTAATGAAAGTTTTTCATTTAATGCTTTTTGACGCAATTCATATGGATTTAATGCAAACCAATTTGCTAATTTGTTTGTTGGAAATAATTTTGTTTTTTTCCAATCTTTAAAATCTTTTTCATCAATTGGACACATATTATTATTAGAAAGTTCTTGAAGTAAAATTTTTTTTCTTAGTCTTCTTCTAAAAAATTGACGACGAACTCCTCTTGCACCAGTTCTACTTGCATTTTTAGACATTTCATTATCTCCATCACCCAAATTCTCAACTCCCATTGGAAAAATTCTACTCCCAATTCCAATAATTTTATTTAATTTATCATCAATTAATGCCCAACCAATTGAGTTAGTTCCTAAATCTAATCCTAAAATCTTTGCCATAATAACCAGTATTTATAATAATTTCGAAAGGTAAATAGTTTTAAAATAACTATTTTACGGTTTTCCGCATTTTGGTAAAATATTTTTTTTATTGCTAATGTAAAGTTTTTTTATATACATTTGTAATGATTAAAATTTCTAATCTTTAATCTTATCACAATAAGGCTATATGCCGTAGATGAAAATCTTTAGTCCTGCTTCGGTGGGACTTTTTTATGTAGATAACTTTTTAAAACTCTAACAAAACTTTAAATAAA
>JAYTPS010000316.1:0-13511 GCA_043747155.1 Flavobacterium sp.
CAGTATTTATAGAATCATATTGTTTTAAGAAAACTGGTTTTTTATCAAAAAAAAGTTCTTCTTTTTTTATTGAAGAGTTGGTTGTTGTATTTTGTAAATCAAATTCTGATACAATAGTTGCATTTTTAGTAACAATAATTTTTTGATTATCTATGAAATAATTTAAATCGGTTTTAGCCAATACATCTTCTAAAATTTCATCAATATATTTGTCTGTAAATTTTTTTGTAACAAGAGTAGTGTCGCTATCAATCCATTTTTGATCAAAATAAAATTTATATTTTGTATTGGTTTCAATGGTTTGCAAGGCAGTTTTTAGAGTTACATTATTTAACTCCATCGAAAACTTATCTTTAACTTCTTGTGCGGAAATACAGAAACTTATAAAGTACACTAAAATGGCGAAAATGTTTTTTTGCATGGTTTAAAATTTCTATTGTAAACTATTTAAGTAAATTATTAAATTATTAAAAAACAACATTTTATTGTCGTTTAACAACTGTTTTTTTTCTTGATAAAACTTGTTAATTTCAGTTTTATATTCAGGTAATAATTTTAGTATTGATTTTTTAGTATCAATTTTATTGAAACTATTTTTATATAAAATATTGAATTCTTTTTTTAAATCATATTCATATAAAATTCTATTATCTACATATACATTTCTTAAGTTTTTTAGATGTTTTACATAAAAACTAATTGATTTATTTAAAATTATTTCTTCATAAAATCCATTTGCTCCACCTGAAATTTTAAAGGTTTCATAGTTTAAATTTATAAATTTTAGATCGTTGATACTAAATGATTTTATTTTGTCTTTTATGATAACCAATGTATTTCTGTCTTTTAAGCCATTTGGTTTTAATAATAAATCATCTTTTAATAAATCATAATTAATATAAGCGTTGTGATAATATTGATTATCAAATTCAATTTCACCTGCAATAAAATTTTCGCTAATTAAATATCTTGAAGCATTATTTATAGTTGGATAAATATCTTTAAATATTCTGCCATTGTTAATGTCAAGGTTATTACTTCCAACCTGATTGTCAAACCACTGATAAATAGAAGATTCTGTCAAAGTTTGACATTTTGCTTCTTGAAAATAGAATGTAATGAATACTACAAATACTATAAATTTTTGCATATTTTAATTTTTCAGATAATTATTGTGAATTAACTATTGGTAGTAATTTGGTTTCTTTCAAAAATAATATAAAAAATACTTACAAAGCAGAGACGTTTTGTTAATTAACATTTTTTAATTTATTTTAGAATTATTTAATCAAATCTATCTTTATATTTCTTAAATAAACTATTCATTATTATTAGTACAACTCCAACACCAAGTAAAACTAATGCTCTAATTAATAAATCGGCATTTGATAAATCGAAAAACATTAATCTTACAACGCAAATTCCAACTAGCGAAAGCGATACATATCTAAAATATTTTTCTTTTAAAATAATTCCTAAAATTAATAATGCCAATGCTTCTAAAACCCAGAAAAAGGTTAAAATTCCTTTATCGAATGTTAAATATAAAAAGAATCCTATGCTTAGCGTTGCAGGATAAATTAGCAAACTGTTTTTTAGTTTAAAATCATCTAACCATTTAGATGCTAAATAAATATATGTAGCTAATAAAGTAAAAATGAGTAAATAAACGGCTAGAAATTTATTTTCATAAAAATTAAAACTCAAGAAGCCCAAATGTAAATTGGCTAGTAAATAATAAATTATAGAAATATTTTTTTCGATGCAAAGTTTTTTATAATATAAATACAAATTTACTATAGCAATAATAGCCCAATAAACAGGTAACCACTTGTGTTCTAATTGAGAAAACATTAGTATTGATAACCAAACGTTTAATATAATTTGGTAGTTTGATTTTAGTGATTCTAACTCTTCTTTTTTATTTAAAATTATGGTTAACCATAAACCTAAACCAATTGCCGAAAGTTGTAAAATCCAATCAATTGCTTTGAATGAATTTAGTTTGTCTAAACTAAATACAACTGAAACTAAAATGGCTAATAATGCAACAATTGGCACAAAATGGATTTCAATTTTTATTTTTTCTTTATCAATTAACCAAAAATTCACCAATGCCAAAATCATAAATAACAATGGTAAATAACAAAGGTCAACCTGAATAAACAATAAAATAATTATCCAAAGATTTTGAAAATAAGGTAATGCACCGATGAACCTTTTGCATTTTTCGTTTTTAAATTGCAAATAGGAATAACCAATTGATATTAAAATGCTTACAACTTGAGTTGCATAAAGTAATATTTTATTTTTTTCATGAAAACTATCTACAGCAACATATATTGATAAAATTGCACTTGCAATTAATAAAAGAATTGAATAATTATTGAAACGTTTTAATTCTTCAAATTTCATGAAAAAATAGAAAGTTAACACTGCAATGGAAACTATAAAAACATAGGTAAATTCAATTTTTAAACAAGAAAACCCAAAAACTAAAGCATTAAAAATCAAAAATTCTGAATTTAATAAATTAAAATTCTTCCAGCCAATTATTGAATCGTTGTTTACGTTTTTAAATCTTTTAGCAAATAAAACATAAATTTCTAGAGCTGAAATTGACAAGCAAATGAAGCCAATTTTTATTTCACTTAAATCAAATGTTCTGTATAAGAATAATAAACTTCCAATTATTATAAAGAAATAGTAACCAACATAAAGTAAAGTTTGATTGTCTTGATGAAGTGATTTTCTTTTATAATTAATCCATAGAAATTCATGGTTTGTAAGTGCAATTCCAAATAAAAAAGCTATTTGAATAACTTGGTATCCAGGAAGATACTTTCTAACTAACATTAGTAACAATGCATTTACACCAATTGTTGCCACAAATCTTATAAAAGTTTCATTGTTATAAAAATATTTCAACTTCCAATTTAGGGTAACTACCATCAATAATCCCAATGCAAAAGTCATATCAATATAGGATTTTTCCTGAATAGAAATCATAAAAATTCCAACAATGATGCATAAAACATAAAACAATACTCTTCCAATATCAAAGGTTTTGTTTTCGAACTTTCTATAAACAAATCCCCAAATTAAAGCAATTATTATTAAAACATAAACAAAATAATTGTTAGTAAAAACATCAATCGATCTAATAACTACTAAAATTGAAAAAGCTATAGAGGTAATTCCATTTAAACTTATACTTTTTTCGCCAAATAATGAATCGATAGATGAATAATCTTTTTTGATGGCGCTAAAAATTGGCACTGAAATGGCAATAATTGACAATGCTATTGTTGATGCAAAAGAATTAGTAATTTGAGTAGCCATCAATGAATTACTAATCATTACTAATGAAAATCCCACTAAAATAATTGCTGCAATATGATTTATTACTAGAAAAATTTTATGCAATAAAGGTTCCTTTTCTTTATAAACTATAAACAAACAACTTAATGTAAGAATATATAAAATGCAAGCAATGATATCAATGCCAACATTCCAATCGTTTAGCATTATGATGCTTAATGCACAAAGAATAAAAGAAACCATTCCGTCTAGATGATAAAGCCAAAACACTTTTTTATTTCTGGCTTTTAATGCAAGGAAGAAACAAATAATCGCTGCAATAAATAGCACAAATGTTTTAAATTTACTTCCTGTTGAATGTAAAGTTAGTCCAATTGCAAACAAACACCAATTGGTTAAATGTGTAATAAATGCTGCTTTATCAAAACGAGTATTCTCATAAACAATTCTATATTGCATATACATGCAACTTGCAGAAACTAATATTATTCCTAGAATTGCAAAAATGTTTTGAGATTTAGTTAAAGATGTTCCTTGTGCATTGAACCAAATATCAAAAATTAAAAAGGCAATAATTACAATTAGTAAATGATACTCCCATTTTTCTTTATAAGATAAAATTATCCCAACAGTTGAAGTTATTGCTGCTAAAATAAATGTAACCAGCATTTTTTCGGGAATTACACACAAAATAAGCAAACTTAAAACTACATGAAGTGATAAAAAAGTTTGTTGTTTTATGATGTATCCAATGTATAAATTTAGCCCAATTCCTAAACCTATTAACGAATAACCCAATGCAGGACTATTAATAAATGATAAAGCCGGAATTTGAGATGCACCAAAACATCCAAATAAAAATAAACTTGCACCAGCACTTCGCAACCAAAGTCCAGTTTTAGTCCATTTTTCTTTTTTTTGTAAAATATAATAAGAGCCAATTAATACTCCAGCATAAAGCCACAAAATTAATACTCTAAAAAGAGGAGCAACTTTTAATGCAGTATAAATACTTAAATATCCAATTCCTAAAACCATTATTGCTGTTCCTAAAATACCTGTCCAATTGTCGGCAAATTGTTTCTCGGCAATTTTTAGAAATTTAGAAAAACCACTTTCTACATATATTTTTTCTTCAACTAATTTTGTTTTTTCAATTCTTGGTGAAGCGATGTTTTCGTGAATTGCAATTGGTTCTTCAATTATTGTAGCTGGAGAAGTAATTTTTTCTTCATCAATTGATTGTTCTATTGATTGTTTTATTTCGTTAATAGGTGAGAAGCTTAATTCAGAATCTTCAATTAAAATTTCTTGAATAATCTCTAATTGCAATGGTTTAATTTTTTCAATTTGATTATCAACTACTTCAATATCAATTAATTTTCCAGTTATTGATTTTTTTATTTCGTCAATTTCTCTTTTTAGTGCTGAAGTTTCTTCACTATTTCTTTCAAAAATAGATTTTATTAAATTATTTTCTTTTTTTAAATTATAGAAATTAGTAAACAATATAAAGACACATACAATTAAAATAAAAATAATAAACTCCATAGTTTTGGTTTTGTTATTTTCAAATGTAAGAATTAAATTGTTTAAGTGAGACTTTTTTATATCATGTATAAAAAATTTGGTTTTTTGTGCATGAAATAAAAACCTATATAATAAAAAGCAATTTTTTATAGATGCAAATTGAATGTTTATGAATAATTAAAACCAAAAAACCCAACTTAATTTCTCAAATTGGGTTTTTTTTATTTAAAAATTTAATTACTCAGCTTTAGGAGTAATTTTATTTTCTTCTCTTGGAGGTCTTGGTAAAAGTGCTTTTCTAGAAACTTTTTCTTTTCTAGTTTTAGGATCAAGTCCTAAATATTTCACTTGAAAAACATCACCCATATTTACGACATCGGCAACATTTTCTGTTCTTTCCCAAGCTAGCTCAGACACGTGTAATAAAACTTCATTTCCTGGCGCATCTGTATATTCTACAACGGCACCAAAATCTAACATTTTAATTACTTTCACTTCATAAGCTTCACCCATTTGTGGTTTAAAAATAATAGAATCTATTTTAGCCAATACTGCAGCAATTCCATCAGGATCAGTTCCAAGAATTTCTACAACTCCTTGTTCGTCAACTTCGTTAATAACTATTGTTGTTCCAGTGGCTTTCTGTAATTCTTGAATTACTTTTCCTCCAGGTCCAATTAATGCACCAATGAAGTTTCCAGGAATGGTTCTCATGATAATTTTTGGAGCATGAACTTTAACATCAGCATTTGGTTTAGCCAACGTTTCAATTAGTTTTCCTAAAATATGTAAACGTCCATCACGAGCTTGAGCCAAAGCTTGCTCCATAATTTCATATTTCAATCCATCTATCTTAATGTCCATTTGACAAGCTGTAATTCCTTCTGAAGTTCCAGTTACCTTGAAATCCATATCTCCTAAATGATCTTCATCGCCAAGAATATCAGATAAAACTGCAAAACGTTCTCCATCTGTAATTAATCCCATTGCAATTCCAGAAACTGGACGAATCATTTGAACTCCAGCATCCATCAATGCCAATGTACCAGCACAAACTGTTGCCATTGAAGAGGAACCATTAGATTCTAAAACTTCAGAAACAATTCGAATAGTATATGGATTTTCAGCAGGAATCATGTTTTTCAAAGCACGTTGAGCCAAGTTTCCATGACCAACTTCTCTTCTTGAAGTTCCTCTTAAAGGTCTTGCTTCTCCTGTTGAAAATGGTGGAAAATTATAATGTAAATAGAATTTTTCTTCTCCTTGTTCGCTTGGAGAATCAATTTGGTTGGCTTCTCTAGAAGTTCCTAAAGTCGCTGTTGCTAAAGCTTGAGTTTCTCCACGTGTAAACAATGCCGAACCATGAACTGATGGTAAATAATCTACTTCACACCAAATTGGGCGAATTTCTGTAGTTTTTCTTCCGTCCAAACGTGTTCCTAAATCAAGAGTTACATTACGAACAGCTTCTTTATTGGTTTTGTAAAAATATTTTCCAACTAAATCGCCATTTTCCGCTAATTCTTCTTCTGTAAATAATGCTTTAACTTCTTCTTTTACAGCATCAAATGCAGCTGATCTTTCATGTTTAGCCGAACCTTTACTTGCAATGGCATAAATTTTATCATAAGCCGCTGCTTTTACTTTAGCGTAAATAGCTTCATCAGATTTTTCTCCTTCATAAGTACGAACTTCTTTTTTTCCAAATGCTTGCGCCAATCTTTCTTGAGCAGCGATTTGTACTTTAATATGTTCGTGAGCAAATTTAATTGCTTCTAACATTTCTGCTTCACTAATTTCTTTCATTTCTCCTTCTACCATTGCTATTGAATCAGTAGAAGCTCCAATCATCATATCAATATCTGATAATTCTAATTGTGCACGAGATGGGTTGATGATAAATTTACCGTCAATACGACCAACTCTTGCTTCTGAAATTAAAGTTTCAAATGGAATATCTGATAATGCTAATGCTGCTGATGCTGCCAATCCTGCTAATGCATCTGGCATAACATCTTCATCATGGCTCATCAACTGAATCATAACTTGAACTTCTGCATGATAATCTGATGGGAAAAGCGGACGCAATACACGGTCAACCAATCTCATTGTTAGTACTTCGTTATCACTTGGACGTGCTTCTCTTTTAAAGAAACCTCCAGGAAAACGACCAGCTGCTGCAAATTTCTCGCGATAATCAACCGTTAATGGTAAAAAATCAATGCCTGGACTTGCTTTTCTTGATGATACAACTGTTCCTAAGATTACAGTTTTACCAATTCTTACTACTACAGAACCATCAGCTTGTTTTGCCAAACGTCCTGTCTCGATTGTGATGCTTCTTCCATCACCTAAATCGATACTTTCTACAAATAATTGTGGAATCATAAATTTTCCTTTTTAATTTTACATTGGTTTTTTGCCTGTCAGCAATGTAGTTGTGTTGATGTAGTTGTTGTGTTCCAATGAAAAACCAAACTTTTTTTATTATTTTTATAAAAAAAAGAGGCGCAAAAGCACCTCTTAAAATATGTATTATTTTCTAATACCTAATTCTTTAATTAACTCACGATATTTTACAACATCTTTCTTTTTCATGTAATCAAGAAGACTTCTTCTTTTTCCTACCAAAAGAACTAATGAACGCTCTGTATTGTAATCATGACGATTTTTTTTCAAGTGCTCGGTTAAATGAGAGATTCTAAAAGTGAAAAGTGCTACTTGACCTTCTGTTGAACCTGTGTTTTCAGCTTTACCTCCGTGTTGAGCGAAGATTTCTGATTTTTTTTCTTTACTTAGATACATTCCAATATTATTTTAAATGATTATTATGTATGAATCAAGATTTTCTTAATTCGTGTGCAAAGGTAAAAATAATTACGAGATATTAAATATGATTTTTAAAATATTTTATTTTAAAGAATTTATTGTTTTATTTATTATATTTGCTATAACATGTCAAGACATATAATGTATTAATATGAATTTGGGACTATTTATTAAAAGTTTGAGAGTTAAAAAAGAGCTAACATTACACCAAGTTTGTATAGCAAGCAATATTGATTCAACAATTTTGAGTAAAATAGAAAGAAGTGAAAGATTACCTACAATTAAACAATTAGAATTATTATCAGTATTTTTTGAAGTTTCTTTTGAATCACTTCAAACGAAATTGATAGCTGAAAAAATACAAAAAGAATATGGAATTAATCAAATTACTATTAATGCTTTAAAAATGGTGCAAGAAGGATTTGTTATACACATGAAAGAGAAAAATGATTGAGACAGTAAAAATATTATATTTTTTTTTACAAAATAATGAAAAGCCAAAAAGAGAATTTCTTTTGTGGAGATTTAATTTTGTTTTAATTCATGGAGAGTTAGATAGCCAAAGAAAATTAGATGTATATAAGTTATGTTCTACATATAATGTTAATTGGAATGATGACGATTGTGTTTTTAAACTTATTTATTGTTTGGAAACGTATTACACTATTGTTCTTAGAATTTTAGCTTTTAATGCTGTATTTAAAAATGAGATTATAAGTTTAGATATATTTAATAATAAATATTTTTTAAAAAGTAATATTCTTAATTATAATTGTAATGAATATTTTAATTGGTTTTCTAATATTGAGGGTTTTATAAATCAAGTTCAAGCAATTTCATCAGATTTAAAAGAATATGATAATGTGTCAGAAATAGATTTTATTAAAGAAATATTTGAAAGTATTTTTCCTTCACCGGTTAGACATGCAATGGGAGAATTTTACACACCTGATTGGCTGTCAAATTTTGTGATAGACACTATAACTAAAGATGACGATTTAGCATATTCCAAAACCTATCTTGATCCAACTTGTGGTTCAGGCACATTTATTTTTAATGTTATTAAAAAATTCAAGAACACATCCAACAATAAAATTTTTAAGCAAGTTTTTGGAATTGATATGAATCCTGTTTCAGTTTTAGCGGCTAAAACTAATTATTTATTATTATACATTAAAAGTTTTGAATGTTTTGAACACGAAGTATTAACAATTCCAATATTTTATGCTGATGTAATTCAATCAAAATTTGATAATAAAACACTTTTCGATAATGAAAGCAATACTTATGAAAATGTTAATTTTTCAAAAGTTGATTATATTGTTGGAAATCCTCCATGGGTTAATTGGGAATATTTACCAAAAAGTTATAAAATGAATACAGCATATCTTTGGCAGTATTATAATTTATTTAATGTAAAAGGAATTAGTTCTGGATTTATAAAGGAAGACATTTCAGTGTTAATTACGTATGTAGTTCTAGATAAGTTTTTAAAAGAAAATGGTAAACTAGGTTTTATAGTAAAAGAAACTTTGTTTAAATCGATAAAACATGGAGAAGGATTTAGGAAGTTTAAAATTTTCCCAACAAATACTGATGTAAATCCATATCAAGTAAATGATTTAACATTGTTTAAACCATTTAAAGATGCAGTTAATAGAACAGCTATAGTTTTTTTAAGTAAAGGTGAGAAAGTAAAATATCCAATCGATTATGTAGTTTGGAAACCATTAAATGGGAAAAGAACTTTTGAAAAGGATTTTGATGTTAAAATGCTTTCAAATCATTTTGAATTTATAAATAAAAAAGCCCAACCATCTGACAAACTAAAGTTAAATTCTGGATGGATAACTACAGAAAGTAAAAATATTGAAAAAACAAATTTAATTTTAGGCAAATCAGCTTATTTAGCTAGGACAGGAACATTTACTGGAGGCGCAAATGGAATTTTTTGGCTTGATGTGGTTGAAAAAAAGAATGATTTATTGTCAATTAAAAACATTACTGCTAGAGCAAAAAATAAAATGAAAAATGTAGAAATGTATTTAGAAACAGATTTAATATATCCTTTTTTGACAGGAAATGATTTAGAATTTTGGCAATACTCCTATAGTAAATATACTATTTGTCCGCATACTGCTCTATCAAAAATGTATCCAATTGATATAAAAACTTTAGAAAAAACTCCAAGAACTTTAGATTATTTTAAATTGTTTAAAACCGAATTAGAGGAACGTAAAGGATTTACAACATTTGACAAGCATATTCAAATTGCAAATTATTATGCAATTCAACGAATTGGTGAATATACTTTTGCGAAATATAAAGTTGCTTGGAGATATATATGTAAGGATTTTAGACCAGCTGTTATTGAGTACGCTAATGACAAATATTTAGGTGTTAAAAATATAATACCTAACGAAAAAATAATTTTTGTAGGGTTAGATGATAAAAACGAAGCATACTATTTATGTGGATTATTAAGTAGTAGTTTTTACAGAAAAACCATTGAAAGTTATATGGTTGGAACACAAATTACACCAAGTATAATTAAACGACTTAAAATACCAAAATTTGAATTTGATAATATAAAACATATTCAAATAAGTAATCTATGTCTAAATGGTCATTTTTCTGATAATAAAGATTTTTTTGTAAATGAAATTGATAATTTAGTTGAAGAAATGATTATAGATTTTAGATATAAAGCTTTGCCTTACCTGCTTTAATTTCTTTTGAATTTTTATAAACAGAATTGTCAGTAATCGAAATAATATCATTACTACCATATTTGAGATACATTTCATTAGCTTCTGAGAAAGAATAAAACATCATGTCAAAACTAATGGCTTTGATTTTTATTAATTTTAATTTGTGTAATTGAAGACCAACTTTGTAAATGCTTTTTAATTGAACAAAACAATCAAACTCTGTTAACGTTTTATCTATTGTGTCTTTTTTATTTTCACAAAAGCCAACTCCATCAACTAATCCCCAATGTTGTTTGTTAGTATTATATTTTTTATTTGATTCATTTAAATGATTTTTTATCCTCACAGATTCATCGCTTTTATCTACCCAAACTGGCCAGGATCAGAGGTGTGAATTAATCCTTGTAAAAAAGCAACAGGTTTTTGAAGATGCGTTTCAATAATTAAATCAAAACTATAAGTTTTATTTTTAATTTTTTTTGGAGTAATTTCAAAAGTATCAATGTCTACACTTGGATCATTAGAAGCCATTGGATTTATATGTCTGTCTTTTGGAGTTAAAGAAATGCCTAAACTATTAATTAAAGATGCAATATAAAATTCAGCGCCATGACCTCTTCTTTTTGCTTCGGCTTGTTGAATTTCTTTAGGAAGAATTAATTTTTCAATTAAAATTTCAATTTCAAATTGACTTAATTTTTTTAACAATAATAAAATTTTTAGTAATTCCTTATCAATAAGATATTTTGTTATTATTTCGACAGACTTATTTGATAAAATAGCATCATTATTTTTAATTAAATTTTTAAAGTAGCTTAAAGGATGTTTATCTAATTGATAAAATGATTTTCCTAAAATATTATTTGTTTCTGATATATTAAATTTTGATTTTGAGAAAATATAACTAAGTTCTAAATACATTCTTTTATCGGAAACTCCAACAAAAGTTCTTAAAAAGTCAATTATTTCAGGATTGATTTTTATAGAACTTGAAATGTAATTTTCTTGATTTTCAGATGGAATTCCATCTAAAATAGACATTAATAAAGGAATGTCAATAGATTTATCAACCGTTCCAAATATTGGAATTTCATCTTGATTCGAGACGTGAAACCAAAATTCATTTTGAACAGTGAGAGTTAGTAAAGACATTTTTTTTTTTTTAAACTGCAACAACTCCTTTAATTAAAGGATGTGGATCATAACCTTCTAGAGTAAAATCTTCAAAAGTAAAATTAAAAATATTTTTTATTGTTGGATTTAAAATCATTTTAGGTAATGGTTTTATATCTCTGGATAATTGCAATTCTAATTGTTCAAAATGATTGTTGTAAATGTGTGCATCACCAAATGTGTGAATAAATTCTCCAACTTGTAAATTACAAACTTGCGCAATCATCATTGTAAACAAAGCATAAGAAGCAATATTAAAAGGTACTCCAAGAAAAATATCGGCACTTCTTTGGTACAATTGACAGGATAATTTTCCTTCTGAAACATAAAATTGAAAAAATGCATGACAAGGTGGCAAAGCTACTTTTCCGTTGGCTATATTTTCATTAAATGATTTAGTTGTGTCTGGTAAAACTGATGGATTCCAAGCAGAAACTAACATTCGTCTGCTGTTAGGATTGGTTTTTAAAGTGTCTATTAATTCGGTAATTTGATCAATTTCTTCACTGTTCCAATTGCGCCATTGATGACCGTAAACTGGACCTAAATCGCCATTTTCATTTGCCCATTCGTCCCAAATTCTAACTCCGTTTTCTTTTAAATAACCAATATTAGTATCGCCTTTCAAGAACCAAAGTAGTTCGTAAATTATAGATTTTAAATGCAATTTTTTGGTTGTTACCATAGGAAAACCTTCGGCTAGGTCAAATCGCATTTGGTAACCAAAAACACTTTTAGTTCCTGTGCCAGTTCTATCGCCTTTTTGAGTTCCGTTTTCTAAAACGTGTTTTACTAAATCGTGGTATTGTTTCAATTTAAAAAGGTTTAATTTGTTTAAGGTTTCGGGTTTAAAGTTGAGCATTTTGTGGTAAAAAATTCTGAAACTTTAAATTCGTAACTCAAAACTCGCAGTAATTTAAGATTCTCGTTTAGAAATTTCATCTCGAATTCGTGCTGCTTTTTCATAGTCTTCTTCTTGTACTGCCATTTCTAAAAATTCATGCAACTCTGATAAACTGAATTTTTTATAATCGTTTACAGATGGAGTTGCATCATTTTCTATTCCAAATGTTTCTGGAGTTGAAAGTATGCTTTCATCATCAGTATTTTGATTTTCTACTTCGTTTGGGTTGGCGTTTAAATAAATTCCGGCTTTGTCTAGTATGTTTTTATAGGTAAAAATTGGTGCTGTAAAGCGAAGCGCTAATGCAATTGCATCTGATGTTCTTGCATCTATAATTTCTTCTATTTTGTCTCTTTCGCAAATGATACTTGAGTAGAAAACACCATCGACTAACTTGTGAATGATTACTTGTTTTACAACAATATCAAATCGGTCTGCAAAACTCTTGAATAAATCATGGGTTAATGGACGTGGTGGTTTTATTTCTTTTTCTAAGGCAATTGCAATAGATTGTGCTTCGAATGCTCCAATTACTATTGGTAATTTTCTTTCGCCATCTACTTCGTTCAAAATTAATGCGTAGGCACCGTTTTGGGTTTGACTATAAGATATTCCTTTTATTGTTAGTTTTACTAAACTCATATTATTTTGTTTTGCCATAAAGGCGAAAAGTCACAAAGATTTTTTTTCTCTTATTGATGTTGAGATTTAAAAAAATATTTTTTTATTAATTAAATAGTGTTGAATTTTTAACATTTTTCTTTTAAAAAGTGAATTGAAATTCAATACAAATTGTTGTTTAGCCCTGATTGAAACGTTAGCTCGCGATTTTTTTCGCGACTACGAGTGTAAAGCAGGAATTACCATCGCAAAGTAACAAAAAACTTTTGCTTCTAAAAAAAATAAGCTACCTAAAAATTAATTTTAGATAGCATTATGTTTAAATTCTAAAAAAATAACTCCAAATTCCAAAAATTTAAAATGTTTTTGACAACAATTCTTTTGAGTTTGGAATTTAAATTTTATTTGTATTTTTAATTTTG
>JAYTPS010000317.1:0-2870 GCA_043747155.1 Flavobacterium sp.
TTTGTAAATTTTTTAAAAAAATCCTTAACTATTTTACAAGTTGAGGATTAATATTTTTATGAAAATAATTTTATTTTAAACCATTTACAATCGAAATAAAATCGTCAGCTTTCAATGCTGCACCTCCAATTAATCCGCCATCAACGTCTGGTTTTCCAAAAATTTCTTTGGCATTATCAGGTTTTACACTTCCTCCATAAAGAATTGAAACATCGTCTGCAATTGTTCCAAATCTTGTTCTTACTGTTTCTCTAATAAATTCGTGCATTTCTTGAGCTTGATCTGGAGTTGCAGTTTCGCCTGTGCCAATCGCCCAAACTGGTTCGTATGCCAAAATTATGTTTTCCCAAGCTTCATTTTTTATATGAAATAATCCATCACGAAGTTGGTTTTCGACAACATTAAAATGTTGTTTGTCTTGTCTATCTTTTAATTCTTCGCCAAAGCAAAAAATAACTTTCATATTATGTTTTATTGCAGTGTCAACTTTAAATGCTAATTGAGAATCGGTTTCATGAAAATATGCTCTTCTTTCAGAATGACCAAGAATTACAGTTTCTACACCAATACTTTGAAGCATATCAGCCGAAATTTCGCCAGTGTAAGCACCATTTTCTGCATTGTGCATGTTTTGTGCAGCAATTGTAATATTTGTAAATTCTACATGGTCAACAGCAGATGCTAAATTTACAAATGTTGGAGCAATGATTATTTCGGCTTCAATATCGTCAGGCAATTTTTCAATTAATTCATTGATTAAATCTTCTGTTTCCTCTGCATTTTTATTCATTTTCCAGTTTCCTGCAACAATTTTTTTTCTCATTATTTATTTTTTAGTACTTTATCTATTTTTTCAAAATCGGTTTCAATTGCTCTATATAATTCAATTTTACCTAACTCATTAACTACTATATAACGTGGTATCCAATCAATTTCTAATGATTTTCCAAATTCACCTTTCATCATTTTTTCATCATTTACCCAATAATGATCTCCTTTTATATCATGTTTTTCAATTGCGGTGTTCCATTTATCAAATTGTTTATCCATTGAAATAAAAACATAAGAAACGTTTGTGTTTGCAACTTGCATTTCTTTTACTTTTGGCATTGCTTTTACACAATCACTGCACCAACCAGCCCAAATTTCTATAACAATTTTTTTTCCTTTATTTTTTTCTAAAATTGAACTAAAGGAAACTTTATTATTATTAGTAGTTGTTAATTGATAATTTAAAGTTTCTTTAGAAAATTCTTTTTGTTGAGCATTACTGCATGAAATCGAACTAATGGCGATAGCAATAATTGAAATAATTTTTTTCATGATATTAGTATTTATGTTTTTAACAAATTTAATTTTTATAAATTAAAAGCTTCCTAAAATTGTATTAATTTATATTAAAATTATAGTTTTAATTTATCAATATCATTATAATGTACTTTTTGTTTAATGGTACCTTTTTCAATAATTATGATACTTGGATTAGCTCTTTCAATAGTTTTTATTGCAATAGCATCACAAAAATAATAATCAAATTTTTGACCATATTGTTTCTTTATGGCTTCAATTTTTTCTTTGGCAGAAGCCGTTAATCCAATTACTTTATATCCTTTTGTTTTAGCTTCTTGATTTAGTTTTTCTAATTTTTTTAAGCCATCAACATCCGATTTGTCTAAATCATATGTTGTGAAAATCATAAGTTTTGGCTCTAATAATAATTCATCTTTATAATCTGAACCGTCTAATTCTAATGCAAAATCGTGAATTGGTGGCACATAACCTTCTTTAATAACTTTATCTTTTCGTTCCACAAATTCAGCATCAGCAGGAATTTTTCCAGCCATAACATCAGCTTCCAAAAACTCTGTTGGAACGCCTTTAATATTATAAATAAAAATCATTTCTACAATACTTTTTTCTGCATTTGCAGGTATTTCCATTCCTTTTTGAATATTATTTCCAACTTTAAATGGTCTAAAATCTTTTATTGGTAAGTGATTTAGTACCCAATATCCCATTAAAGCCGATAATCCAATACTTGTTAAAGCCAAAATATTTTGAGCTTTTTTTCCAAATAATGGTGTAACCAATTTCATATTTAAGAACAAAATTAATATAAAAAACAATAGAATAATATCTTTAGTAAATGATTCCCAAGGTTTTAATTTTAAGGCATCACCAAAGCAACCACAATCTTTAACTACATTAAAATAAGCAGAGTAGAAGGTAAGAAAAGTGAATAAAACAATAAGAATTAGTAAACTCCAAATTGTAAATTTTGATTTGTATCCAAGTAATAACATAACTCCTAAAACGACTTCTAAAATCACTAAAAACAGTGCTATTGCTAATGAAAACGGAATAAAAACAGGCATGTTGAATACAGGTTCACCAAAATATTCAGCCAATTTATATGAAAAACCAACAGGATCATTTAGCTTTATTAATCCAGATATTATAAATAATACTCCAACGAATATTCTCGAGAACTGTGTGATTTTGTTTTTCATAGTTTATTTTTTTCAAAGGTAAAAAATCAATAAAATGGTTGTTGTTAATGAATTGTTATTGACCAAATTTCATTAATATTAATGCAAAAACTGAATAATTTATCATGTCTTGATAATTGGCATCAATTCCTTCAGACACTAAAGTTTTTCCTTTATTATCTTCAATTTGTTTTACTCTAAGCAGTTTTTGAAGAATTAAATCGGTTAATGAACTCACTCTCATTTCTCGCCAAGCTTCTCCATAATCATGATTTTTATCTCTCTTGTCTTAATCCTTCGAGAGCAGTTGCGTAACCAAAATCTTTCAAGACGATTTTCGTACAAAGCATACCAAAGTCGGCGCACCAATTAAGAGCTAAC
>JAYTPS010000318.1:0-4444 GCA_043747155.1 Flavobacterium sp.
TCTTATAAAATTAAAATCATGTTACAAATAGCATTTATTAGAGATAACCAAGAGAAAGTAATTACTGCATTATCTAAGAAAAATTTGGATACCAAAGCATTAGTTCAAAAAATTGTGCAATTAGATGAAAACCGAAGAAGCGCTCAAGTAGAATTAGACAATACTCTTGCCGAATCCAATAAATTATCTAAAGATATTGGTGAGATGATGAAAAATGGCGAAAAATCTAAAGCCGAAATCGTAAAACAAAAAACCGTTCAATTAAGAGATAAAGGAAAAGAACTAACTGAAAAATTAGATATATTAGCCAAAGAATTAACAGATAAATTGTATCAATTACCAAATCTTCCAGCAGCAATTGTTCCTGTGGGAAAAACACCAGAAGAAAATTTAAATGTTTTTCAAGAAGGAGAAATTCCTGTTTTGCATTATGGTGCTCAACCTCATTGGGAATTGGTAAAAAAATACGATATTATAGATTTTGAATTAGGTGTAAAAATTACTGGTGCAGGATTTCCTGTTTATAAAGGAAAAGGAGCTAAACTACAACGTGCTTTAATAAGTTATTTTTTAGATAAAAATACCGACGCAGGTTATTTAGAATATCAAGTTCCACATTTAGTAAACGAAGCTTCTGCTTATGGAACTGGACAATTGCCAGACAAAGAAGGTCAAATGTATCATGACGCTACTGACGATTTATATTTAATTCCAACTGCTGAAGTTCCTATTACCAATATATTTAGAGATGTAATATTATCTGAAAGTGAATTACCAGTTATGTGCACAGGATATACACCGTGTTTTCGTCGTGAAGCAGGTTCTTATGGTTCACATGTTAGAGGATTAAACCGATTACATCAATTTGATAAAGTAGAGATTGTTCGTGTAGAACATCCCGAAAAGTCTTATCAAGCTCTAGATGAAATGGTAGATCACGTAAAAGAAATTATGCGCGAATTGAAATTACCATATAGAATATTAAGACTTTGTGGTGGCGATATGAGTTTTGCATCAGCATTAACTTATGATTTTGAAGTTTTTTCAACAGCACAAGATAGATGGCTTGAAATTTCATCTGTTTCTAATTTTGAAACTTTTCAAGCAAATCGTTTAAAATTACGTTTTAAAGATAAAGACGGAAAAAACCAATTGGCACACACTTTAAACGGAAGTTCACTGGCCTTACCTAGAGTAATGGCAGGAATAATTGAAAATTATCAAACTCCAAACGGAATTGTAATTCCAGAAGTGCTTCGCAAGTACACAGGTTTTGACATTATTAATTAAATTTTATTTTGCCACTCTTTTTTGTTATAATGTACTAAATTGGCACAAAATGTGTTACTTTGGTATCTTGTTTAAGAATATGTTTTATGAAAAGATTTATTGCTTTATTTGTTTTAATATTTTCGCTTGTAGTTGAGGCGCAAAACGAGCAATTGGCGCAAAATTATTTTGACAGAGGCGAATTTGAAAAAGCACAAATTGCCTTTGAAGATTTACTAAAATCACAACCCAATAATTTTAATTATTTTCAAAAAACAATTGAATGTAATCAACAATTATTGCAATTTGAAAAAGCGAATAAAGCACTTCAAGAGCGATATAGTAAATACAAGCAAGGTAATCTTTTGGTTGAATTGGGATATAATTTTCAGTTACAAAAAAACCAAGCTGAAGCAAAAAAACAGTATGACCAAGCCATTGATAAAATAAAAAAAACCCCTACCGAAGTATACAATATTGGCTATTAATTTGATAGAAAAGGATTGGTAGATTATGCAATTTTGGCTTATCAAACCGCGGTTGATTTAGATCCAAAATTCAATTTTAATTATCAACTAGCTTTACTTTATGGTCAAAAAGGCGATATTGATACCATGATTGAAAAGTTTCTTTCAGAATCATTTAACAATCCTCAAAGTATGGTAATGATTCAAAATCAGTTATCTCGTTTCATGACTGAAGACACTACTGTAACTTTTAATGAATCTTTAAAAAAAGCATTATTAGTTAGAATTCAAAAAAATCAAGATATTTTTTGGAACGAGTATTTAAGCTGGTTTTATGTGCAACAAAAAGAATATGGAAAAGCATTCATTCAAGAAAAAGCAATTTATAAACGTAATCCCGAATCTTTTTCTAATATTGTAAATCTTGGACAACTTGCAATAGAAGAAAACAACACTGATTCTGCTCTTGAAATTTTAGGATTTGTTTTAGAAAACACTAAAGATTTAGATTTACAAATTCAATCGCATACCTATTTAATGCAAATGAAAATTGATAAATCACAACCCAACGATTATTCTGCAATCAATTTAGAATTAGATAAATTAATAAAAGAATTTGGCGTAAGTCCATTTACATTATCGTTATTAAAAATCAAAGCACATTTTGCAACCTTTAATTTAAAAGATGCCGAAACAGGAAAATCAATTCTAAAAAATGTTTTAGAAATGCCAATAAATCGAGATCAAACTGCCGAAGCCAAAATGGAACTTGCTGACATTTTATTATTTGAAGAAAAATTCAATCAAGCATTAATTTATTATTCACAAATAGAAAACGATGCCAACAATAGTCCAATTGGGCAAGAAGCAAGTTTAAAAATTGCAAAAACAAGTTATTACAAAGCCGATTTTAAATGGGCTGAGCATCAACTAAAAGTTTTAAAATCAGCATCAACGCAGTTAATTGCAAATGATGCTTTAGATTTATTTTTATTAATTTCTGACAACA
Organism: Flavobacterium sp.; assembly: GCA_043747155.1. Lineage (GTDB taxonomy): Bacteria > Bacteroidota > Bacteroidia > Flavobacteriales > Flavobacteriaceae > Flavobacterium. Next base: position 2,746 of record JAYTPS010000318.1, read on the forward strand.
CAGTTGAAGATTCAACCCAAACAGCTTTAAAAAAATTCTCTAAAGCCGATTTTCTCCTTTTTCAAGATAAGAAACAAGATGCATTACTGGCTTTTCAACAAATTCTTAAAGAGCAAAAAGGCGATGCTATTGAGCCAGTAACACTTTTAAGAATTGGTAAAATTTATGAAAAAACGTCCGATTTTCAACAAGCATTAAGCAATTATCAACTAATTATTGACAACCATAAAGAAAGTATTTATGTTGATGAAGCAATATTTTTTTCAGCAGAAATTTACAATCAGCTCAATGATTTTGAAAAAGCCAAACCACTATACGAACAAATAATTATGAATAAAGTTGATAGTATTTATTTTGTTGAAGCACAAAAAAAATATAGAAAACTTCGTGGCGATAAAGAAATTTAATCCATTTATTAAAAATTAATTTCAATAATGATACTTTACAACGTAACCATAAATATTCACGAAAGTGTTCACCTACAATGGATGAATTGGATGCAAAATAAACACATAAACGACGTTTTAGCAACTGGAAAATTTACATCTGCAAGAATGGTAAAAGTTCTTGTTGAAGAAGATTTGGGCGGAATTACCTATGCCATTCAATACACAACAGATTCTAAAGAAACATTACAACGATATTATGATGAAGATGCGCCAAAATTGCGAGAAGAAGGAAATCGACTTTTTGGAGATAAAATGCTAGCTTTTAGAACCGAATTAGAATTTGTTTCAGAGTTTTTTCAAACTAATTAGATTAAAAAATAAGTAAACAATAAACTCCTTTGCGCCTTTGCGTTTCTGCGAGGATAAATAATAAAAACGAGATTGCTTCGTGCCTCGCAATGACTATGGAAAAAGTAAAAGCCAAAAAACACCTCGGACAACATTTTCTTAAAGACGAAAGCATTGCCAAAGCCATTGCAGACACTTTAAATCTTGAAGGTTACAATGATATTTTAGAAATTGGTTCAGGAATGGGAGTATTAACCAAATATTTGTTAGAAAAACCAGTCAATACCTATGTAATTGAAATCGATACCGAATCGGTAACTTATCTTGATGAAAATTTTCCAAAACTAAAAGACAAAATCATCTCTAAAGACTTTCTTAGATACAATATCAACGAAATTTTCGAAGGAAAACAATTTGCCATTATTGGAAACTTTCCATACAATATATCAACCCAAATCGTGTTTCGCGCTTTAGAATATCGCAACCAAATTCCAGAATTTTCAGGAATGTTTCAAAAAGAAGTCGCCGAAAGAATTTGTTCTAAAAAAGGAAGCAAAGTATACGGAATTCTTTCTGTTTTAGCCCAAGCATTTTACCATGCCGAATATTTATTTACAGTTGATGAAACCGTTTTTATTCCGCCACCAAAAGTAAAATCTGGAGTTTTACGTTTGCGCAGAAAAGAAAATTACACTTTACCTTGCAATGAAAAAATGTTATATACTGTTGTAAAAATGGCATTTCAACAACGTAGAAAAACAATGAGAAATAGTTTAAAAGCATTAAATTTGTCAGATAATTTAAGAGAAGATACTATCTTTGACCTCAGACCAGAACAATTATCGGTAGAACAGTTTATAGAACTTACACTAAAAATAGAAGCCAATGCAGTTTAAAATCAGCAAAGAACTATTAGCACAAATAGAGCAACTAATTCATCAAAGAAACGACCAAGAACTGGA
>JAYTPS010000319.1:0-5564 GCA_043747155.1 Flavobacterium sp.
ATAAAGCTTAAAATATCTTCAATATTTTCAATACTTTTCTTTGATAAGGTTACTTCTGTAAGCAATTTGTCAAATGTATTTGCTACGTCAGTTTTCGATGACAACTCTTCTTTTATAAATTTTGTAAGACCAGCAACATCAGCAATTAAGGGCCACTGACCCTCTGGCATATTTACAGATAGTGGGCAACCAGCAGAAATAAAAAAACCAATAGGTTTTTTATCTTGAGATAAAGTTTGTCTTAAAAATTTTATATGCTTTATTGGGTCGTGATAATTTATCATTATTTTGGTTTTTTAATTCGCTGTTAATTTTTTACTTTTTAAATCATACTAATAATCTCCCCACTTATTTTTTTATACGCCAAATCATTATCATATTCTACTTCTGGTCTTAAAATGGTGAAGATGTCATTCCGGAATTCATCATCTTTCATTTTTTCTTCCATATTTATAACAAACATTTTACTCGTAGGCGATGCACCATCTGAAAAATTGATGTATTCTTTGTAACATTGAATTAGTTTTGGAATATCAATATCCAGTTTTGATACTGCCAAATCTAAATCGAATAAATCTCTTCCTTTTCTTCGTTGGTATAATGCTCTTAGCTTTGTACCCAGCAGTTCTTCTATGTAGTAGGTATTTATCATACATTCTCCACTAAACCAACCGTTTTGTACTTTGAAAGGCATTTGTTGCAATCCTAATACTGTGAAATGTTCTCTGCAATTGATTTCGATTTTGAGACGCATTCTGATAATTGGCTGTATTTCCGTTTCAAATCTGTATTCCACGGTGTTGTTGTGAATACTGGTTGTAATATTTCTTTTTGTTCCTAAAAAGGCTAAACATTCTCGCAATCTTACCAAAATTGGTTTTATTGGTTCAGTCTTTATTTGTACCAAATCAATATCTTCAGAATATCTTGCTTGTGGTTTAAGGAATAACTTGTGTAAAGCAGTTCCGCCACGGAATGCTAGGTTTTCATTTAGGAATGAATCTGAAAATATTTCAACCAATGCTCTTTCTATAACTAAATCTTGTTCGACTTGGCTATTTTCTGGCCAAGGAGCAAATTCTTTCCACTCTTCTATATAACGTCTTGGAATCATAAATCACTTTCAATTTTAATATTTCGGATTATTTTCCATTTTAAATTCACCTCGCCAATTTTATCTTTCCCTGGCATTAAAGGAATATTTACTCCAAGCTTTGGAGCTATAATTTTATATAAAACAGCACTTAGTTTTTGGTCATTTAGTTCTGTTTCTAATAAATATCCCAATCGTTGCACCGCAGCAGTTTGTGAATAGTTTTTAGCTGTTTTATTGAGATTTGTTGATTTGATTGCTTCTACTAATTCGGATAAAATAGTTATTACTCTATTCATTCCTATTTTATCTACATAGGACAATAAATCTAAAGCTGTTAGTTCTGGGGAGGAAACATTAATATAACCAGCGTCTGTTTTTATTTGTCTAATATCATCTTTGTTCCAATCGGTTCTTACAAAAAAATTGATTTTTAACTTTTTAGTTTTAATGTCCCTTAAAGCTGGTTTTTCAGTAATTACGAAGGTTTCCATTGATTGTTGGTGTGATGCACCGTGAATAGCGGCTGCTGAAATTAGACCAACATAATATTTTTTATGTAACATATTCATCATATCATCAATAAAAAGATTTGTGGGTAACATTCCTTGTTTTGTATATTCCGCTGGAAGTATGGTATAAAATCCTTGACGGACTTGTACTATCCTTTTTTTAGTTTTGAGTCGAAATAAATTTTGATGAATTGCTTTATCAGATATATCAAATTTATCTTTAAGTTCATCAACTGTAAAAGCATATCTCCCTTTAGCTCTAACAGCATCAAGATAGTCTTCTAAATAATTGTATGATTGAACACTTGTTTTCATCTCTATATTTGGTTTGCGCAATACTACACAATGTGTAGTAGTATGCAAATGTAATATATCTAAATTAAGATTACCTTTATTATCATTAAAAGTTTTATTTATTCTATTTTTATAAGCAATAAGGTCAATCATCATTAGGACTTACGCTAGTTTTTTCACTATTATAAAATTCAACTTCGTTTATCAATCGAATTATCATCAAAAGCAATCAAATTTAACATTTACTTACGTTTTTTTATTGTTTTTTTGATGTTTGTAGGTATGCAATTCAACTTCGCTTATCCATTGAATTATCATCAAAAGCAATCAAATTCAACATTTCACGAAGTCGTGAACGTACTCGATTACCATAAGCCGTTTCTATTTCGGTGGCGGAAAGGTTACTTGTTATGTGCGTTATAACTTGCTTTGAAATAAAAATATCATATCTGGAAAGTATGATTTCTGCCATTACGTTACATTCGTTTCCGTAGTATTTTAGGTTGGTTTCTACGCCTAAATCATCAAAGCAATAGTTTCTGTATTCACTATGTGAATTGTTCCCATTACTATATTTTTGAATGGTTTGATAACCCTCTTTTATAAATTCAAAACTAATATCTCGGCACGTTTTCATTATAAAATTGTTGTTTTGTTTTGCCGCACTTTTCATCAATGTCATCAATGTTGTTTTTCCGCAGCCGACTGGTCCAGAAAGTAGAATTCCTTTGGATAGATCTAAATTAAAATTGGCAACCATAACCTCATCTTTTAGAAAATAACAAATCAGTTTTTGAATATTAGTCAAGTCTGCTTCTCTGAAATGGAATTTTTTTCCAAACTGTAGTTTTCCTTTCTGCTCTAACCAAGCCATCATTTCTGGGTAATTGTATTGTGAATTCATCGTTTTGAAATTTTGATTTTTTATTTGTCAAAACGTAGATTGCTTCGTTCCTCGCAATGACAAATTGGATTACAATGGTTCGGCATAATTTTTATCTACGGTTGCATTGAGGTTATAAGCTGTTGATTGTGAATGTGCTTTTTGAGTTGATTGATTTGGTAAATTGACTGAAAATTTTGAAGTGTTCAACATCCAATTTCGTGCAGCTGCTTGCCAATCTTTCATTTTGGTTTTGCCACCAATGAGCCAACCTATGCTAGAATAATAATTAAAAAAACGTTCTGCTTCAAATTCTGTGAAACTCTGAACCTTGAAATATTCTTTGACCAATTCTAATTTTGGATATTCGACTCCGCTCGTACGGATAAATTCTTTTTCTTTTTTGGCGGAACTTTTTTCTTTTTCTTCAGTTTCATTTTCTAAAAATAATTCATCATCATAACTTTCAAAATTGGTGTCTATATCTATGTTTTTAATGTTTTTAGATGTTTGTTTATTATTATATATATAAGGCGGTTCATTAACCTGTTCAGCAACCTGACTAATAACGTGTTCATTTTTTGGCTCTGTTGGTTCAAAAATTGGTGTGGTTTGTTCATTATTTGAACTGGTTGCATCTGAAATTGTTTGACTAAAATTATTTCCTTCTGAAAAATTTATCATAAAAACTTCTGTTCCGGAATACGGATTATATGATGGGAAATAATCTAAAAACTTCAATCGTTGTAATTCCTTTATGCACTTGTGATAGGTTGCTTTTGATGCAATTTTGCTTCCTTTCATCATTTCATCTCTGGAAATTGTGATTGGATTTTTGAACCGATTGATATTCCAACATTGAAAAAGCGTTAAATACAAACTAATGTGTGTTGGATTTAGTGATTCTTCATTCGATATGCGATTGAAAAATCCTGTTAGATGTTTGATGTAATTCATCTTACCAACCATTTAGGATTGAACAAATTAGGAGTTGCTTCGACTTTATTAGTTTCTAAAACTTTCTGTAAATCAGCATAAGCATAGAAAATAATCCCACCAACTTTGGTATAAGATAACACTCCATTGATCCGTAAATTTTGTAAAGTACCTGGAGAAATGTTTAGAAACTTTCTGACTTCGGAGGATTTGAGCCATTGTTTTTGCTGTTGTGGAGTTGAATTAAACATTGCGTTTAAATCGGAAAGTAAGAGTGAACGAAATTCGTTCAAATCTTCGCGAGTAATAACTTCGGTTGCCATAACGTGAGGTTTTAGATTGTTATGGTACAAAATTGTAGGTTTTGATTGGTTTTATTACCCAAGTTGCACCCAACTTGGGTGTTTTATTTTGTAAAATCGTTGTGAAGCATTGTATTTATTGAATAAATTTTTTAAGTCAGACAAATTTTCAATTTTTATAAGTTAAAAAATCAACTCTTTTTGAGAAAAAAACTTGGGTGTTTTTTATTTTTCGTCTGCTTCGTCCATTTTTTTAATTAAACTTTCGGTCAACGAATTTAAAAATTTTGTTTTATTGGTTTTTCTCATTCTTATTTCTAGAAATGTTCTGTAATAATCGCCTAAATCAATATTGAATATTTTTTCGAAATATTCAGCAGTTTCTTTTATATCTGATGTGCCATTATTTAAAACTTTTTCGGTGTGCATAGCATACAATAATTCTACCAACGAAGATTTATTTCCTGTCCAAGTTAATTTTGTATTGCTTACAACTTGTGTTTTTTCTTTTTGAATTCTGTAATCAACTCCTCTCAATCTGCTTTCTAAATATATTTGAACTAAATCGTGCGCTTGAACTTTTGCTAATTTAAAATCGTGTGAAGTGGCAAAATTATGATCTACTTCAAAATAGAAACTATCAACCGCTAATTTTATATCAATTGCACCACGAACATAATATTTGTTATCTAAATAGATGCTCCCTGTTCTGCGATAACTATTAAAATCGTGGTTGTTGTAAAAGTAATTTCTAATTTTATCTAGTTCGTTATTTAAATACTTTTTTAAAACCCGTTCGCCACCATAAGGCATTTTGGCTTCAATTTTATAAACTATGTTGTAATAAATAAGTTTTGAAGTAAATCTTGGTTTTATATTCTTGAAAAAATCAATCTCTTTTTCCTCACTATTCAAGTTTTCCTTCAGAAATAAAATCTTTAATTTTTGTATTGATTTTAGAGTGATTTCAATTGCTTTTTCACAACGAATCAAAGTATCATCAATCTCTAAATCGATAAAATTAAGCTGTTCGGTAAGGTCGATAAATAGTTGGTTTATTTTTGGGTTCAAAAGTAATTATCTATATTTTACTAGCAATACCAAAAACTAATCCACCACCGCTTAATAAATTTTTATTGTCTTGGTTTTTATAAAAAACTGATAGATTTTGAAGTTCTGCAAAAAGTATAAAAGTATCTGTAAAATGATATTTCACTCCAGGCGAAACTCGAATGGCAAATCGGGTTACATTTTTACTGTCGATTAATAAAGAATTATTAGCAATTGTAAATTCTGGTTCATCAATAAAACAAATTGACCCACCCACAAAGGTATAAATTCGCCATTTATTAGCAAAAAAATGCAACCCATAATCTAATCCGAAACTAGTAATATTAGTTTTTGTATTCGATTTTACAATTGCATTATTAAAAACCGTTTCTTTTAAAAGCGGTATCCTGTAAGTATCAATAGAGAATCTCGCAATAGAATGTTTTGTGAATTCTGCTTCTAAATTAAGTGTTGCTGTATTGCCAATATCATTT
>JAYTPS010000320.1:0-3429 GCA_043747155.1 Flavobacterium sp.
CAATGAGCTCAAGAAATGAAAGATTAACCGATTTACAAAAGCAAAAAGCTGAAATAATATTTAAAACAATTAGGGATGCTAAAAAACTTTTTGGCACGAAATCTGCTAAACAGGTTATAGAATTTGTAAAAAAACAATTTAAAAATAATTCACTATTTGAATTAGAATATTTTGAAATTGCAGATGAAGCAACATTGCTGCCTTGTGTAAGAAAACAAAAAAACAAAAAATACAGAGCGTTTATTGCAGTTTTTGTTAATAAAATAAGATTGATTGATACGATTTCTTTATAAAATAAAAATTTAATTTAACTTTGCCAAATGCAAATTCAAGTATTAAAATCAAAAATTCATCGCGTTAAAGTTACTGGAGCAGATTTAAACTATATCGGCAGCATTACTATTGACGAAGCTTTGATGAACGCATCTAATATTATAGAAGGTGAAAAAGTTTCAATTGTAAACATAAATAACGGTGAGCGATTTGAAACTTATGCCATAAAAGGAGAAAGAAATTCAGGAGAAATAACACTAAATGGTCCTGCTGCAAGAAAAGTTCATGCTGGAGATATTATAATTATTATTTCTTATGCAACTTTAGATTTTGAAGAGGCCAAAACATTCAAAGCATGGATTGTTTTTCCTAACGAAAACAATAATTCCTTAAAATAGTTTGAAAAAAAAATTAAGTAAATGGTTATCAATTCTAGTTCCTTTAGCACTAGGAGCAACAATTATTGTTTATCAATACAATTCGTTTACAGCTGCTCAACTCAATGAAATAAAAGGTTATTTTAGAAACGCCAATTATTTTTACATTTATTTATCTTTATTTCTTGCAATTTTAGGATTTTGGTCTAGAGCTTATCGTTGGAAATTTTCATTAGAACATTTGGGATATCAAACTAAGTTTCATAATAATTTTATGGCAGTATGTGTTGCCTACTTAATGAATCTTACTGTTCCTCGATCTGGTGAAATTTCAAGAGCTTTAGTTTTAAAAAAATATGAAAATCTTCCTTTCGACAAGGCATTTGGAACTATTGTTGCCGAAAGAGTAGTAGATTTTTTATTGTTTTTATTGTTTGTCATTATTGGATTTATTTTTCAGTTTAACATATTAAAAGAATATGTTTTAGATAAAATCCCTTTTCAAAAATTAATGCTATTTCTTGCAATAGGATTTGTATCTTTTATAGGTCTTATTTTAATATGGCTGTATTCTAACTGGAAAATTGTTGCCAAATTAAAAGAAAAACTATCTGGATTAATTGAAGGAATGACTAGTATATTAAAAATGGAAAAAAAATGGTTGTTTTTATTTCATTCCATTTTTATTTGGATTACCTATTTACTAATGTTTTATGCCCCAATTTTTGCATTAAAAGAAACTAGCGACATTGGTTTTGGCGCAGTGGTTATTGCTTTTATTTTTGGAAGTTTAACCATAGGATTCACTAATAGTGGTTTTGGATTCTATCCTTTGGTAGTCGCAGAGATTTTTGTTTTATATCATGTTGATAAAACCGCTGGAATTGCATTTGGTTGGTTGGCTTGGACATCTCAAACTGTTTTAATGATTTTTCTTGGTGGATTGTCATTTTTATTTCTTCCTATTCTTAATAAGAAATAATTTATTATATTGCTTGAGTTTAAAACTATCTAAATTAAACTCAACCAAAACATGAAAAAATTATTCCTATTATTATTATGTTTCTCGATAAACGGATTTTCACAAAAAGTAAAAGACAGCGTTATATCAAGAAAAATGGACAAATACCGAGATTTATCAGTTTCTGTTCCTGCTTCATACAGCAAGGATTCTAAAAAAACTTATCCATTAATTGTATTACTAGATGGTGATTATTTATTTGATGCTTTTGAAGGAGCAATAAAATACGGAAATTACTGGGATGATTTACCCGAAGTAATACTTGTTGGACTTCATCAAAACGAAAATGATGAACGTTTTGAAGATTGTACTATGGATGCAACAACTGGCTTGCCAGAAGGAAAAGGTGAAAAATTTTTCGAATTTATTGGTGGCGAATTATTGCCTTACATTCAATCTAAATATAGAATTGGTAATTTTAAAGCTATTGCAGGACACGATGTTACAGCTGGATATATAAATTTATTTTTATATAAAGACAATCCTCTTTTTAATGCCTATGTTGTTTTAAGTCCAGAACTTTCATTGGATATGGAAACTAGAATTCCAGACCGACTTTCTGTTCAAAAACAAAATGTTTTTTATTATTTATCATCTGCCGATGGTGATATAAAAAAAATGAAAGAAAAAACAGCCACTTTAGATACCAATATAAAAACTGTTACCAATGAAAGCTTAAATTACAAATATGATGAAATAAAAGGTGCGTCACATTATTCATTAGTTTTACATTCAATTCCAAATGCTTTGTATCAGTTCTTTGCAACGTATCAACCAATCTCAACAGCAGAGTTTCAAGAAAAAATCGTAAAATTACCTTCTGGATATGTAGATTATTTAAAAAATAAATATGACCTTTTAGAAAAAGCAGTTGGAATAAAAATGCCAATTCGTATTAATGATTTTAAAGCCATCGAAGCTGCAATTCTCAAAAATAAAGCTTATTCTGAATTTGAACAACTAGCACAACTTTCTAGTAAAGCTTATCCAAAATCAATGATGAGCGAATACCATATGGCAAAATATTATGAACTAACTGGAGATATTAAACGCGCAGTAAAATCATACCAAAATGCATTTAGCATGGAGACAATTGGTGATTTAAATAAAGACATGATGCTTAACAAAGCCGACGAATTGAGAGGTCAACTAAAAAAATAAATTCAAAGATGCTGAAACCAAGTTCACTGAACACTTAAAATATTTAAATAATTTGTGAAGTAATTAAGCTTTAAAAATATAAATGGCCAAGATTAAAACTTCCTTTTTTTGTCAAAATTGCGGGACACAATATGCCAAATGGCAAGGACAATGCAATGGTTGTAAAGAATGGAATACTATAGTTGAAGAAATAATTCAAAAAGAAGAAAAAACAGCTTGGAAAACTGAAACTTCAGCAGTAAAAAAAGCTGCAAAACCATTACAAATAAAAGATATCGATTCAACTCAAGAAGTAAGAATGGATACAACCGATGGCGAGTTAAACCGAGTTCTTGGCGGCGGAATTGTGCCTGGTTCATTAATTTTATTAGGTGGCGAACCAGGAATTGGAAAAAGTACTTTGCTGTTGCAAATTTCACTTAAACTTCCATACAAAACCTTATATGTTTCCGGTGAAGAAAGTCAGAAGCAGATAAAAATGCGTGCTGAAAGAATTACGCCAAATGGAGATAATTGCTATATATTAACAGAAACAAAAACTCAGAATATCTTTAAGCAAATTCAGGAAATAGAACCCGAAATTGTAATTATTGATTC
>JAYTPS010000321.1:0-3363 GCA_043747155.1 Flavobacterium sp.
ATCTATATTTTCTCCAACAAAAAATGATAAATTTATAGAGTCTTTATTGAAAGTAGGTTTTTTTCAAGGAGATGATGATTCAAGTCAATATTTTTTTAAATTATAAATTATGGCAGCACAAGCAATAAGTAGTGGATTAGGGGCAGGATTAGGTATATACCAAGCAATTGACGCAGGTAATAAAAAGAAATCAGCAATGAGAGCCTTAAATAATTTACCAACACCTGAATTAACTAACGTAGCAAAAGATTTACAAGTATCTACTTTGGGTTCTGACTTAAGAACTCAAGAAGCAGGAAGAACAACTGCATCAGCAATAGATGCTTCAAGAGCAGGAGGAGCAAGGGCAATAATTGGAAGTGTTGGAGCAATTCAAACACAAAACGATATAGTAGCACAAAGTAACGCATCAAATCTTGATGAACAACAGAAAGCTATTGACCAAATGAAAGCAGAAGATGAAAAACGAATTCAAGGAATAACAGAACAAAGGTATCAAAATGATGTATCAGCATTATCTTCTCAAATTAATTCATCAGAAGATGCTAAAAATCAAGGAATAGCAAATGCTTTTCAAAGTATAGGTTCAGGAGGAAATTTAATTGGGGCAAAAGAAGCAGGAACAACAGGAGGTAATAAGTTTGATACCGCATCAAATAGAAGAAAATTATCTAATTCAGTAGGAACAAATAAAATATCTTAATAATGGCAATAGGACACTCTGGCGGAGCATACGGTACAACTGAAAGGTCTCCTAATTATTTAGGACAAGCTATAAACAATGTAGAAGATAACGCCTTTAGATATAGAGCAGAAAAACGATTAAACGAAGAAAAAGTAAAAGCAGAAAAAGAAGCAGAAAAAGAAAAGGTTAAAATGCCCGACCTTAAAAATGTAGCTACTTTAAATGGAAATTTAGAAAAAACAAAAGCAAAATATGCTATTGATACGCAAAACGCATTTATAGAAGCACAAAAAATTGTAGAAACAAGTAAAGACCCAATAGAAAAAGCAAATGCTGTAGCTAAAATACAAAACCTTAAGAATAACTATGATATGTTAAATTCTTACGGTACTCAATTAAATGATAGAACAAAGTATATTGCAGAAAATAAAGGAACTAAATACGATGAACAAAGTGCAGAACAAGTATTGTATTCAGCAATAATGGCAGGAAAAGGATATAGCGATATTAGAATTGAACCAGATGGACAAATAAAATTTGATGTTTTAGATGAAAACGGGAAAATAATAGAAGCAAATCAAACATTTGCAAGTCATTTAGCTAAAATGAATGAAGTATTGCCAAAATCTACATATAACGAAGACTTACTTAAATATCAATCAAAATATAAAGTAGATAAAACTACCACAGGAGATGCTACAGGAAGAGTAATTACAGACCAAAGAGTAGATAGAAAAGAAGGAAGTAAGGATTATAATAATGCCTTAGAATATGCACAAGCTATTTTATCAAAAGACAATGAAAGAAAAATAATAGCACGTTCTCACAATATAGACCCTAACGATACAAAAGCATTAGAAAAGTTTGTAACAAATGATTTATTAAATTCATTACCAAGCGAGTATTCAAATGTTGCTGATTCGGACTTACAATTTCAAAAAACTAAAGAAGCAACCAGAAAAGCGGAGAAGAAAAAACAAGAATTAGAAGTAGAAGATGGAATAGTAACGCCTACTAATAAAATAATATTTAAAGAAGATGTTGCAGGTTCAAAAAATTCAGATGGTACACATAATAAAGCACATAATCCAAATGTAAAAACAGATAACTTGCATCCCAATTCATTGACTTTTCAAAAACCTTTAAAACTAACATCATTAGGAGGTGCAGATGCCGAATTAAATAATGTTGAAATAATAGCTATTTCTTTAGATAAAGACGGTAAAAACATTATAGGAACAGGTTTTGTAAATAACGAAAAATCATCAAGAGTATCAGAAACTACAACCGAAGATGGTTACTCTACAAATACAGCAGAAAACTATAAAGGTAAAGCGCAACAAATAACAAGAGTAATGAGCGCAACAACAAAAGCGTTACTAGCAAGAAAATTAGGTTTAAATAAAGAATCTGAATTAATAGCAAAACTTAAAAAGCTAAATAACGTAAAAGACAAAACCTTAACGGTTGAAGAATTAAGAGCAAAATACGCACCAAAGAAATAATTTATTATGGAAGAAGAAGAATTAAACGCAACTATACAAAATATGATTGATGCTGGAGAATCAGAAGAAAATATTGCTTCTGTTATAAAAGCATATTCTGTACCTGTAAAAAAAAAAGACAAATCTACATTTACTTCTTCAAAGCCAAAATTGGTTTCGGAAACGAATATTGGTTCTTCGGATATACAAAAACCTAAAATAAAAACATTTGAAGGGTTTTCAAAAGAGGATTTAAACACAATGAAATCCCCTAAGGTAGAAATGCCTAAAATAAACAAAAACATTCAAAACAAAATAAAAGAAACTTCTTTAGGAGAGGAATTAGCTAATACAAAAGTAACCCAAGAGAATCAAGATTTAGTTAATGAAAAAACTAATCAATTATCAGAATTACAAAAGCAAAATAAAAAAGCCGATTTAGCATATGTTCCTAAAAAGCAAAATGATAAAATAGCGTCTTTGGCTAATCATTTCGCAACAGGAGTAGCAGATGTAGGAGTAAAAATAACATCGTTGCCTGAATATGCGTATGATTTCTTTTCATTACCTCAAAATTTTATATCTGATATTTATAAAATACCTGAATTACATACCAACTCCGAAGAATTTAAAAAATCTTTAGGAATAAATAATTCAGCAAAAGAGTATTATAAAAATGAGGTAAAATCATTAAGAGAAAAAAGCCTTGAAATTGACAATAAATACAAAGATGGGATTTATGAATCTTTTAAAAATGGAGATATATTAGGTGGATTTGACCAACTAACAAATAGCTTTGCAGAATCATTACCAATGACAAGTAGCATAATGGTAGGAGGAGCGTATATGAAAGCACCTCAATTAATCGCTTCATCATCAATGTTATTTGCATCAGGTAAAAACGAGCAATTAAAAGACGAAAATCCCAATATGAATGCTAATGCACGAACTGCAAATGCACTTGTAACAGGATTAATACAAGGCGCAACAGAATCATTAGGCACAGGAAGTATTGGAGCAGCAGCAAGAGGATTGGTAGAAAGAGAAGGTGCTAAAAAAGCAGTAACCATACTTAAAGATGGATTAGTAGATTTTTACAAAGAAGCACTTAAAAAAAATCCTTTATTAGCGTCAATGACTGGGGAAGGATTACAAGAAGCGTTTCAAGGAGTTTCTGAAAACGCAGTTGATGTA
>JAYTPS010000322.1:0-5958 GCA_043747155.1 Flavobacterium sp.
CAGTAATTTCGCCAAAGTAATATAATGCTTGACGAATGTCAATTTGAAATTGTTGCTTTTGAAAGTGTAATTTCATTTACTTTTTAATTACTTTAAGTAGGATTTAATCTTCCTTAAAGTAATTAAAATCTTCCTTAACAAAAAAATATTTAATGTTTACAGCTGTTAAGAACAATCTTTATATATTCCTTAAAGTCATACAAATATTCCTTAATTTGTTTTTAATGAATAAATTTCATTTACTACTGTATACTATTCCTTAATTGTAATTAAATGTTCCTTAATTGTGTAAAAACCTTCCTTAATAAGGTTAAAACCTTTAAAATAAGTAGTTTATGATTATTTTTTATCCTTCCTTAATTGCGCTTTAACCTTCCTTAAACTATAATTAATGCTTTTTCAACACATAAAAGGCATTAATATCTCGTTGTTTAGCACTTATTTTTTCTAAAAAATTTTGCTCTATAAATTCATTCAAATATAAGCGTATTGATTTTTCGTTAACACCTGTATATTCAATAAAATTGGCTAATGTAGCTTGATGATTAAAAAACAAACAGCTCAAGATTTTTCTTTGAGTTTCATTAAAGGTTGCCCATCTTTTTTCGATTTCTTCAATAACAAAATCATTAATAGTTTTAGAATGGCCACTTATTTTATTTCTCAAAGTTAGATATACATTTCCATTTGCTTCTTTGTATTCTGGTACAGAAAGCATTGATTTTTCCATAGATTCATAAATTCTAGAAACGCCTTCGTTTAATTGTCTTACATATCCCATGTCTTCTAAAACTCTGGCTACACGAGGATTTCTTGCAAAACGTTCGGTTTTTATGTTTTCTATTGTTACTTGAGCTGGTAATGGACCGCTATTGCTTATTTCTAATCGATTGTCAAAATGTTTAATGTAAATGGAATTTCCTTGCACATTGTAAGAACGGTGACACAAGGCATTTACAATACCTTCGAGCCAAGCATCTTCTGGATATTCAGGAACTTTTCTAAACTTACCAATTTCTATATCTAAGAAGTAATAATCTTTAAAAGATGCTTTTAAAAATGCTTTTAGTTCATCAATTAAATTTGGGATATTGGTTTCAAATCGTTCGTCTTTTACAACATTAAGGTTTACGCCTGTTAAAGCTTCAGTACCTTCATAACGAATATAGCGAACCGAAGCTGACGAAATATATTTTTCAGGATCTTTGGCAAACAACAATATTGCAGCATTTTTTAAGTAATAAATGCCGTTCTTTAGTTTTGCCAAATGCCTTTTCACTAAAAGATCTAATGCTTCGCCTTTGTAATTTAGTTTAGTTTTATATTCGTTTAGCAGTTCTTGGTCTAAATCTGTTATATCTAAATCGTTGGCGATTTCTTCCTCAAATCGGCGAATGCCTTTATCATATTCTAGTTTTTTTATTTGGTCACGATTTAATTCGCGATTGGTGTCTAACATTCTCAAAAACACATTTTCATTATCTCGTCTACAAAAAATGCGTTCTACATCTTGCTCTACGTGATACAAAAATATCAACTTATTGTCAATCTCAACTTCTTCTAATTCTATTGTGCAAGCTGGATGAATATAATCGAAAACCAAGCTTCGGTATTTGTTTAAATCGTTTCCTATGATTTTTAAATCTTGAATTACGCCATTGTCAGCTACGCCAAAAGCCAACACGCCACCATCGGCATTGAGCATTCCAATAAGTTCTTCGGCAATTTTGGTTGGCTTGGTTTCTTTTTCTCCCAAACCTTTTCGCTCAAAGTATTGGTTTTCTTTTTGCTCTTGCAAATAGGTGTCGGTTATTAGCGAGTTTATCGTTGAAACAACAGTTGTAATCATCTTTATTTTTTGGTTAAAAAAACTTCCTTAACTTGTTATAAAACTTCCTTAACTAAATACAAGTGTTTATTATCAAAGGATTGCATTTGTTTTAGAGTATTCCTTAATTGGTTCCTAATGTTCCTTACATCACTTTTAACAAGTTTTTGATTCTCAATAATTGTATCTTATACGATAAGGATTCTTTGTTTATCAATTTCATGAATCGAATAATAACATAGTTCATATTGCGTTTTTCAGTCATGGTAAAAAATTTCGTAAACCGTAAACTTACAAAAATGAAATGAAATTTTATATAAAGATTTACTTTCCAATACAAAAATTCGCAAAAATATTTCCTAAAAGTTCATCGTTAGTAACTTCGCCAGTAATTTCGCCAAAGTAATATAATGCTTGTCGAATATCAATTGCCATTAAATCTGATGGTAAGTTGGTTTGGATTCCGTATTTTACTTTTGATATTTCTTCTAATGCTTTTAATAAGGAATCATAATGTCTTGTATTAGTGACTATTGTTTCATTATTTCTTAAGTCACCAGTATTTACGAAAGACAATAATTGATTTTTAAGTTCGTCAATTCCTGTTTTATTTTTGGCGGAAATTAATACAGCATTAGAAATTTCGGAATTAATATTTTCTATTAATTCATTCGTCATTAAATCCATTTTATTAAAAATAACTAATAAGGTTTTTGATGGATATTTATTTTTTATTTGTTCAATTTCTAATTTAAGAGGTTCTAAACTGTTATCTGACAACTGAGAACTGTCAACTAAAAAAAGAACCACTTGCGCTTGCTCAATTTTTTCAAATGTTTTTTTAATTCCGATGCTTTCTATAACATCTTTTGTTTCTCTAATTCCTGCTGTATCTATAAATCTGAAACCAATGCCGCCAATAACCAATTCATCTTCAATTGTGTCTCTTGTAGTTCCTGCAATTTCGCTAACAATTGCTCGTTCTTCATTTAATAATGCATTTAAAAGTGTAGATTTTCCTACGTTTGGTTCACCAACAATTGCTACTGGAATTCCGTTTTTAATTACATTTCCAACCGCAAAACTGTCTATTAATCGTTTTAAAACAAATTCAATTCTATTTAATAAATCATTGAATTGAGTTCTATCTGCAAAGGCAACGTCTTCTTCTGCAAAGTCTAATTCAAGTTCAATAAGTGAAGCAAAATTTAATAATTCTTCACGTAATTTTGATATTTCATTACTAAATCCGCCACGCATTTGCTGTATAGCAATTTGATGTGAAGCTTCGTTATCTGATGAAATTAAATCGGCAACAGCTTCGGCTTGCGATAAATCTAGTTTTCCGTTAAGAAACGCACGAAGAGTAAATTCTCCTGCTTGCGCCATTCTACAACCTTTTCTAAGTAATAATTGAATTATTTGTTGTTGTATAAAAGTAGAACCGTGACACGAAATTTCAATTACGTTTTCGCCAGTATAGGAATTTGGATTTTTAAATATAGAAAGTAATACTTGATCGTAAATTTTTGTTCCGTCAACAATAGTTCCTAGATGAATAGTATGGTTTTTTTGTGTAGTAATATCTTTATTAGAAACCGATTGAAATACTTCAGACGCAATTGTAATTGCATCTCTTCCAGACATTCTAATAATTGCAATTGCTCCAGCACCAGATGGTGTTGCAAGTGCTACTATTGTTTCTTGATTTATCATTTAGCAAAGATACTATTTTACATAAAAAAATCGTCAAGTTTTATAAACAAGACGATTTCTTCAAATATAGTTTGGTTAGTAATTCTAATTGTTGAGCATTACAGGCATTACAAGCATTGTAACGGTTTCTCCATCATCAAGACCATCAACAGGAGTTAAAATTCCGGCACGATTTGGCATTGACATTTCTAGCTGTATTTCGTCTGATTGAAGATTGGTTAACATTTCTAACAAAAACCGTGAGTTGAAACCAATTTGCATGTCATCACCTTGATAATCACAAGTCAAGCGCTCTTCGGCTTTGTTTGAGTAATCTATATCTTCGGCAGAAATATTTAATTCTGCACCAGCAATTTTCAAACGAATTTGGTGTGTGGTTTTATTAGAAAAAATTGCAACACGACGAACCGAATTAAAAAATTGAGTTCTATCAATCAATAATTTGTTTGGATTTTCTTTTGGAATAACGGCTTCATAATTAGGATATTTTCCGTCAATTAATCGACAAGTTAAAATATAATTTTCAAACGAAAATGTAGCATTAGCATCGTTGTAATCAATTTTTACATCAGCATCAGACGAACCTAGAATACTTTTTAAAATATTAAGTGGTTTTTTTGGCATTATAAAATCGGCAACTTGCGATGCTTTTACATCAGTTCTTGCATACTTTACTAGTTTATGTGCATCTGTTGCAACAAATATTAAACCTTCTGGCGAAAACTGAAAAAACACTCCAGACATTACTGGACGCAAATCATCATTACCAGCTGCAAAAATAGTTTTGCTTATTGCTGTTGCCAAAACTTCGGCAGGAACTAGCGTTGTTGATGGATTGTCTAACGAAACCGATTTTGGAAATTCTTCTCCAGGAGCATATGCAATGGCATATTTTCCAGAATTGGAACTAATTTCTATAGTACTATTTTCTTCAACTGTAAACGTTAATGGTTGCTCTGGAAATGTTTTTAAAATATCTAATAATAATTTTGCAGGCACAGCAACGCTTCCTTTATCAGTAGATTCTATTTCTAGTGTTGCAGACATTGTTGTTTCTAGATCAGAAGAAGAAACAGTTAATGCTTTTTTATCTAATTCAAACAAAAAATTGTCGAGAATAGGTAAGGTATTACTACTATTAATAACACTACCTAAAACTTGTAGTTGTTTTAATAAATAGGAACTTGATACAATAAATTTCATGTATAATTTTATTTATTTTTTACAAATATATCTTAAAGATGTTGATTTAAAAAAGAAATTTATTAACATTACTTTGCATATTTTCTTTTTCTAAGTATTGTAAAGAAGAATCCAAAAACTAATAAAATTATTATTGGAACTCCGACAGTTATGATTTGTGAAAAAGTATAATTTTGTGAAACTTTCTCTTTATCTAAAATTGGCAGGTCAATTTCTTTACTTCTAATGTTAATAAGTCCGTTGTCGTCTAGAAGATAATTCAAGCAATTCATCATAAATTCTTTGTTTGCATATAAATTATTGGTCCATTTGTCAAATCCTAATTCTAATGGTTGGTAGTTTTTATCAATTTGATTTTTTACTACATCGCCATCCGATATTATAATCATTTTATTTTGTTTTCCAATAGGAGCAAAGCCAGTATCTTTAAATGGTAGAACCCTATTTTGATAAACAGAATGAAATTTTCCTTCCATTAAAACAGCTACTGGTAGGTTTCCTTTGTCTGTATATTCTTTTTGCTCTGGTCGTTCTTCAACCATTTTTAAATTGACTTCGGTTGGTGTTCCAACTGCTTTAGAATAAGGAGAACTTTGTAATAAAACTGTTTTATTTATGTTGTTTTTTAGAAGTTCAATGGGATTAGAAAATTCAAACTTTATTCCGTCAAGATTACTAACAATTGGGCTAATTTTAGATTTATTTTTATTTTCAACTGGATAAATCATTGGCGAATAAAACCATGCAAATTTGGTATATTGAGTTGCGCTACCTTGTTGGCCAGTTGCCAATGAAATTGGTGTTGCCATCAAATCTTTGACCAAATCGGGTTTTATTCTAACACCATATTTGAAGAACATATCGTTTAAATTTAAATCTCTTGGGAAAGCTAAATTTACACCAGTATTCATTAAACTATCCATTTCCATATTGACTTGATCTACAAGCCAAAGAGTTTTTCCGCCATTAATTATATATTGATCGAGTACTTGTTTTTCTTGGTCAGAAAACGCTTCGGTTGGTTTTGCAATTATAGCTAAATCATATTTTTTAAGAGCAATTAATGTTTTTTCTGGACTTTTAGCAACAGAATCTAAAGTGAATGGTCCAATGTAATAATTTTCGCGAACCGATTTTAAAAAATCGGCAATTTGAAGTTCGTGTAATTCACCATTTCCTTTAATGATGGCTACTTTTTTCTCTCGAGTTTT